>JAITXS010000007.1 GCA_031284645.1 Spirochaetaceae bacterium
TTATACTAAAAACACATCCTGTCAGGATGTCGCTTAAGTTTTCATGAGCTTAAGTTCGGCTAGATTTTAGTTCTTGGGCAACCACCCCTTTTCAGCTAGATTATTTTTTAGGCAATGCGCGGGATTGAAAACAGGGTAGTAATGAGCTATCATTTTTTTAGTGGATAGCACAACAAAAACAATAGCAGATTTTATTGAGCTTTTGGCAAGCAAGGCACCGGTGCCGGGCGGCGGCGGGGCTTCCGCGCTGGTCGGCGCAATCGGGATGGCCTTGGGCAATATGGTCGGTGCCCTGACTCTGGGCAAAAAGAAATATGCCGGTGTTGAGGCTGATATACTTAACGCGCAGGAAAGGACCGCGAAACTCAGAAAGGAGCTGTTACTGCTTATAGACAAAGATGCAGAGAGTTTTGAGCCGCTGTCGAAGGTCTATGCGCTCCCTTCCGGTAGTGATGAAGAAAAAGCAAGAAAAGTACAGCTCATGGAAAAATGCCTGTGCGATGCCTGTCTTGTTCCGCTTGAAATCATGAAAAAATGCGGTGAAGGAATTAAGCTTTGCGAGGAATTTGCCGCGAAAGGCAGTAAATATGCTTTAAGTGATGCCGGAGCTGCGGTGATTTTCTGCAAAGCGGCGTTGACAAGCGCCTCACTTAATATCTACATAAATACCAAAGCAATGCAGGATGGTCTTTACGCGAAAAAACTTAACAACGAAAGCGATGCACTGCTTGCCGAATATGAAGACAGGGCAAATAAACTATTAAAGCGGGTGAAAGAACAGCTTTCGGAGAAAAAAGAATGGGACTCTTAAGCGGGAAGGACTTATCCGAAGACATCAAAGGACGGCTCAAAAAGGATATTGAAGACCTCAAAAGGCAGGGTATTACCCCGACTCTCGGTATTATCAGACTGGGAGAGGAAGCCGGCGATATTTCTTATGAAAAGGGCGCCGTCAAAATCTGTACAAGCGTTGATGCTCAGGTCGAAGTATCCGCGCTCCGGAGGGAGACTTCTTTGGAAAAGCTCCTCTTGTCCATTCAGAACTTCAATGAGCAGGATCATATCCACGGCATACTTATCTTCCGGCCATTACCCAAAGGTCTTGACGACAATGCTGTTCGTGCGGCTCTGCTCCCTTCCAAGGACATGGACGGTATCACCGACAGCTCTATGGCCGGTCTGTATTCCGGCACGGATAAAGGCTTCCCCCCGTGCACGGCGGAAGCGGCGGTCAAACTGCTGGAGTATTACAATATTGAGCTTTCCGGCAAGAATGTCGTGGTGGTCGGGCGGTCAATGGTGATAGGCAAACCGGTTTCCATGCTCCTCTTACAAAAGGACGCAACCGTTACGATCTGTCATTCAAAAACAAAGGACTTGCAAAAAAAAACGCGGGAAGCGGATATTGTTATCGTTGCTATGGGGCAGGCACAGGCTCTTGGCAAGGAATATTTTAGAGCAGGTCAATACCTTATTGACATCGGCGTTAACGCAAAGCCAAACGGAGAGAAAGGTACCTGCGGAGATCTGTGTCTCAATGAGCTTGAGCCCCTTGTTGCCGGTATCAGTCCGGTACCCGGCGGAGTCGGCGCTGTGACAAGCGCTGTTCTCGTCTCTCATCTCGTGAGCGCGGCAAAACTCACTCTTACACGCGGGCAGTAGGTCTAGGGTGTTGGGTAGGCGCTTACTGAATGAAAACTGCCTCTTGGATTTTACGCATAAAGACATTAAGCTTTTTTTATGGCGCGGTATTTTTTAGATTTCTGGACAAACGAGTTAGAAGAAAAGATCGGCTTTTTAGAAAAAACAGGCGGGGGGAATCCGCTTGTTACAGGGCTTGAATACGATTCCCGTCTTGTTCAAAAAGGGAGTTTGTATTTTGCCCTGCCCGGGCTGCATACGGACGGGCATAAATTCATAGACTCGGCAATTGAACGCGGAGCCGCTGTTATTGTTCATCAATCACCACTCACGGAGTACAAAAAAGACATCGTGTACATCCGTGTGCAGGACACGCGTTTTGGCATGTCGGCGATCTCCGCTGCGTTTTATGATTATCCCTCAAAACATTTATGCATTATCGGCGTTACCGGAACCGAGGGAAAAAGCACAACGGTTTATTTAATTTTCCAGCTCCTGCGCCTTGCCGGAAAGAAAGCCGGTTTTATCTCGACAGTCCAGTTTAGTGTTGACGGAACAGAACAATGGAACAGCGAACATCAGACAACGCCGGAAGCTGCGGTAATTAACAAGTATCTTGCCCGGATGGTTGAAAACGGCATGGAATATGCGATTATTGAAGCAAGCTCTCATGGTCTTTCGCCTCTTACCAATCGTCTGGGTGATATTGATTTTGACATAGCCGTGATGACGAATGTCACTCATGAGCACCTTGAATTTCACGGCACATGGGAACAATACCGGCATGATAAAGCAAATCTGTTTCGCTCTCTGGATAGGGCGGGACATGATAAATTAATCCAAAACAGCTTGATACAGCTCCCTTCTTTTGGCGTGGTAAATGCCGATGATCCAAGCGCCGCTTATTTTATACAGGCAAGTGCTAAAAAAGTTTTTTCATACAGCACACAGGGCAAGGCCGCCGACATGAGCGCTGATCACATTATAAGCCGGGGAGACGGCAATGAATATGAAATCCACTGTGGTAAAAACGGGGAATCGGCAGCGTTTTGTGCCGGCGAAAATAAACGTTTACAAGAAACTCTTGTTGTAAAAGATAATCTACCGGGCGCGTTTAATGCGGGCAATGTGCTTGCAAGTTTAATTGTTGCCGCCAATGTACTTGAACTTGCGCTTAAGGATATCTGCCGGTTTATTCCGAAACTCACGCCCGTACGCGGACGCATGACGGCTATCAGGAGGGGACAGGGATTTGAGCTTATCGTTGATTACGCGCATACACCCTCGTCATTTGAAACTATTTTCCCACCCTTACGCAGGCGGCTTGATGAAACAGGCGGGCGTATTATCAGTGTTTTTGGATCAGCCGGAGAGCGGGATAGACAAAAACGGAGTATTCAAGGCAGCATCGCGGCACAGTGGTCTGATATTGTTGTTTTAACTGACGAAGACCCCCGCGGCGAAGAACCCCTGGCGATTCTCGAAGAAATCGCACAGGGAATCAAGAATAAAAAGCCGGATGAAACTTTATTTTTAATTCCCGAAAGACCGGTGGCAATCCGAAAAGCATTTTCACTTGCAAAGGAAGGTGACCTCGTTCTTCTCTTGGGGAAAGGACATGAAAACTCCATCATTTACTCGCGGGACGGCAGAGGCACTATAAAATACGATGAAATACACGAAGCGGAAAAAGCCCTTGGTGAAATGCAAGCTGCCGCACAAAGTCAAGACATGAGATGATTTGTATTTATTTTACAGAAGATTGCTATCAAAGCGGTCGACGGGAGTCGGACCCGCGTCACAAGCTTGGGAAGCTTGGATAATACCGTTATATGACGACCGCTAAACTGCTATTCTGACACTAATTACCGATTGCATAAGGAATTAGCATACGGTTACTATGTTGCCATAAAAAACAAAAAAAGTCAATGGGGGGCGATTACATTTGGGCGATTACATTTAAAAAATTGTCCGCGGACCATCTTCTTGTATTCAAAGTAAATGCAATCGCCTTGGTGTCTGTCTCTAAACGCCCTATCACTACACTCAGATCCACAGCCCATACAGAAGCGCTGAAAGTCTTGAAAGAGCCGGTCTTAGGGTATAAGCTACAATTATGAGGAAGTTTAATAATCCGGTTAATTTTAGGGATCTTATTCCCCGGACAGTCGAGCTGTTTAGAAAAAAAATTGAAGGTGATGAAAGCACAAGCTTAAACTCTTATTCGTTAAACTCATTTGGCAAAGATTGTATGTCCGGCGTCATAGTCGCAATTGTAGCCCTGCCTCTTTCAATGGCGTTTAGCATTGCCGCCGGAGGGACGCCCGCACAGGGACTCTATACAGCAATCATCGCCGGTTTCTTTATAAGCGCATTCGGGGGAAGCCGTTTCCAAATCGGCGGCCCGACCGGTGCTTTTGTCGTTATCATTTTTAATGTTATTTCAGTATACGGAATCTCCGGCCTTACCGCCGCCACGATTCTTGCCGGAATCTTTCTGGTATTGATGGGTATTTTCGGCCTTGGACACTTTATAAAATACATCCCCCATCCGGTAACAACCGGATTTACCACCGGTATCGGCCTTTTAATTTTCTCACAACAGATGAAAGATTTTTTTGGCTTGGACATTGCATCAAGTTCACCTGATTTTATTAATAAATGGAAAGAGCATTTTCAGGCCGCAGCAAGCTTCGATCTCATAACCCTCTCCATCGGGCTTGGAACCATGCTGATTATTATTCTCGTGCGCCGTTTCGCGCCGCGTATTCCAAGCGCGGCGGCAGGCGTTCTCTGTATGACGCTTCTCTGTGTTTTGTTAAAGCAGCTCTTTCAACATATTCCCGCCGAAGGATACGGAGAAATAGCAGACAATTTAATTTTGCAAATAAATAATTTGGATACCATAGCCACACGATTTGGCGGTATACCTTCTGCGCCGCCGAAACTCGATATACCCAATTTAAATTTCGAGATTTTCCAGGCGGTCTTCCCCGCGGCCTTTTCAATCGCGCTGCTTGCCGCCATAGAATCCCTGCTGTCCGCCGTTGTATCGGACAGTATGTCCGGCGACAGGCATAATTCAAACACAGAGCTTTTTGCACAGGGCATGGCGAATATCGCGTCGGCGATTTTTGGCGGAATTCCGGCGACAGGCGCGATTGCCCGCACAGCGACAAACATCAAAGCAGGAGCGGTAAGCCCTGTATCCGGTATTGTTCATTCCATTGTTTTACTCTTATTTGTATTATTTTTGGCTCCGGCAGCCTCGGCTATCCCGCTTGCCTGTCTCTCCGCAGTTCTCATTGTTGTCGCCTGGGACATGAGCAATATACCCCGTTTTATCCGCATAATACGAACAGCACCGAAAAGTGATGTGAGTGTGTTAATAGCAACATTTTTACTGACTGTTCTGGTGGATTTAAGCTATGCCGTGATTATCGGCGTACTGATTGCCGTTTTCCTTTTTTTACGCCGCATGATAGAAATCGGCGGCATACGTTCCCTAAACAATGAATTAATCGCCCAGCTTGCGTACGGAGACATTAATCCGCGGGTAAAAGCTTCAATACAGGCACTTTCCCGTAAGGATATAGAAATTCTGGAAATAAACGGCCCGTTCTTTTTTGGCTGCGCGGATATGTTACAGGGTACCCTTTCTCATCTTGCAAAAACGCCAAAAAAAATCATCCTGAGAATGGGATCTGTTCCCGCTATTGACTCCACGGGCATTGCTTCTTTGGAATCATTTTTAATAAACTGCCAAAGAAAAAAAATCCAGTTACTTATCGCGGAATGTCGTGATCAGCCAAAGCGAGCCCTTGAAAAAGCGGGTTTTGTCAAGAATTTGGGCGATCATAATTTTTTTGACACACTTGAAGACGCGGCAGCACTCTAATTTTCGTGCTTCTCCCTCATGATGTGTTTCAAAATGAGAATTACCGGTTTATAACAAGGCTTTTTGTATCGCCGCGGCACACCCGGAAGGACTTTGAGCACCCCGCCACATTTTTTTAAGCTCATCTTTAAAAACTCTTTCGAAATTTTCAGCTTCCTTGAACTCTTTTGAATCATCAATGATATCGGCAGCCTCAAAAAGAATGCGGGCTTTTTCTAAAACAGGGTCTTTATCCGCGCTTAGTTGTTCTCTTGAGACAGTTCCGCTTACACTGCCCGGAATTATCCCCGTTAAAGCGGCAAGCTTGTTCCGGTTCTCCTCAAGAAATGAAACAAAAAGCAATGCCTGATCTTTATGAATTGAATCCGATGCCACAGCGATATGTAACACGCTCATATTAAAAACAGGCTTTCCTTTATACTCAGCCGGATAAGGGATGGTACTTATATTAAAATCCTCCGGTACCTTTGTTTTTTTAATCCGCTTAAGATCCGAAACAGGCCGTATCATCATTGCACTTTTCCCCGCAAGAAAATCATCTAAAATGATCGCCTGGCTATTTTCCAAAGAAGCCGGATCAACGAGTCCTTCCTTATTCAAAGTATTAAGAAAGGAAAATGTCTCAATCGCCGTCCGTGAGGTCCAGTTAAAAGACTCTCCGTTGTTCTCTCTCAATCCGGCGGCATAAAACCAGGGCAGCACAGAATAAAAAATATTATCCGAAAATGAAAAAGGATACTTCCCTTTTGCATAGGCCGCCCCCGCGTCTTGCTTAAATTTCCGGCAGACAGAGAGAAAAGCCTCCCTGTCCTTGGGCGGACGGTCGAAACCTGCACGTTTTAAAAGCGAAATATTATAAAAAAGGGGAATAATACCGGACACAAGCGTTCTCTCATCCTCTATTTGCTGATTTTCGCAGGAAGTCTCGCGAAAAAGCGGATCGAAAATCATAATATCAGGATTCCCGTTTGATATCTTCACCGAAACCGTCCGATTTTGCCCCTCGAATTCCCGTATTATTTCTTTGAATCCGTCCTCCTCAATAAGACGCTCAAAGCTCAGCGAAAGCACAAGATTTGTGTTCGTAATACGAAATATCTCCTTGGGGCTCAGGCAGAGAGCGATAAGCAGCACGGCAAGAGCGCTTACAAAGATAATCTTATCATACGAAAAACCTTTAAATTTATGGTGGAACATACTTATAATTCGGCATATACTTACTCTTGACCATAGCTTTTTTAATGCCGCAGCAGCAAAAAACAGGATAGAGATCGGAGAGACTTACTGTATGTATTCTGAAATAGACAAGTTTCGTAAAATTGTCTGTGCCCATTATGAAAAAAACGGGCGAAAAGACCTCCCTTGGCGGATTAACACTGATCCTTGGGCTGTTCTTATCAGTGAATTTATGCTCCAACAAACACAAATTGAACGGGTCATTCCCTATTGGGAGCGCTGGATGAAACTCTGGCCAAGCCCCGAGGCTTTGAGTGAAGCCTCCCTGCAAAACGCCCTTCTTGAGTGGAACGGACTTGGCTATAACAGGCGGGGGCGCTTCCTTTGGGAAAGCGCCCGTAAAATCACCCGGGAATACGGAGGCATGGTACCGTCTGCGCCGGAAGAACTCATCACCCTGCCCGGTATAGGTCATTATTCCGCCGGTGCCATTGCCTGTTTTGCCTATAACTATCCGGCTGTTTTTATCGAGACAAATATCCGCGCGGCGTTGATACATTTTTTCTTCGCCGATCACAGCAATACAGCCGATCTGCCTCTTGGCGCAATAACGAAGGCACGGCATCAGATTAAAGACAGTGAGCTTTTTCTTATACTGGAAGAAGCTCTGCAAAAATTTCAGGGAATCAAAGAAAACCCGCGCATCTGGTATTGGGCTTTGATGGATTGGGGGGCGGCGCTTAAAAAAACAGAGGGGAACCCCAGCCGTCAAAGTGCCCATTATACCCGCCAAAGCCGCTTTGAAGGCTCATTTCGCCAGCGACGCGGCGCTCTTTTACGAGCTCTCGTTACCGGAGGCCCCGCCAACGCTGAAAGTCTGCAAAAAGACAGCGGCAGTTCCCCCGATGAGTTCTACCCGGTCATCGAAGCCCTTGAAAAAGACCTTATGGTTTGCTGCAAAGAAGGGATGTATATGATCCGTGAATAGGGTTATGGGTAGTAGGGTCTAGGGTATAGGGTATAGTAATACCAGAAATCCCCTACCCCATTACCCAACTCCCCTTGATCCTTGCTTCGGGATAAGGGGTGGATTTCTGATCTCTCCAATACCCTAGACCCTTTCCCCTACTACCCTAGTACACACAGAATGCGGGGGCAAAACCCAACGGCCCGCCGGCGGGGGCAAAGGTATACTCAACGAACGCATCGCCACTACCGGAGACCGTGCACGCAATATCACCGGCACCGGTGATGGTGCCGGCGAGGGGCGAGGCCAACCAATAGTATGTAGGTGTCGAGGGCGTAGCAGATAAGCCTTTCTTCCTCGTATCAGCAGTCGTATAATACTCAAGCTTCGCCTGATTAGCCACCGTTTCTGCCGCGCTCACTGAAAATGTATTAGCTCCGAATATCTCCCACTCGGTCGGCAGCCAGACTGTGTCAGCTATGATCGTCGCGCTAGTAGAATTATACTTCTCCGCTATTGCACGGCTTGGTGCCCAAAGGTAAGCCGATAATACACCCGCATTCTCCAAACCGCTAACGAAATTTCCCTTCAAATATGTCTGTATCCCGCTGTCTATATAACTATACGGTGCCGCTGCTACACCCATCGTCCGATCCACTAACGCATCCTTAAACTGAAATACCAAATGCGGCGTGTTGTTCCCATTCTTCCCGTTAAACGAATTTATCCCTACCACCAATACACGAACATTGCTTAGACCACTAATCGCGCCTTGATTGTCGGTATCCTGCGTCACACTCAGGCTCGGCAGAACCATATAGTCCCCCAGCTTTATATCCGTTGCATCAGGGGTTTTACCCAGATATGCATGGAGCTCTATCAAGGTGTCAGTCACTTTAGTCGGCCCAGTACTTGTAATACCAAATTTTACCGATAAATCCTCTGCATTAACGTCTTTTATCACCCCATGCTCTGGTGTTGGTATAATATTGAGCGGATCATCAGGTGCAACAATCCTGTAGCCGATAAACATCACCGCCGCCACTACAATTAAGCCAGACACCAACGCTGCCAGCTGCATCTTCTTTTTCATTACTCTATCTCCTTGAAAATTGTGTGTTATACCGTGTTTTATGCGTTTATATATAAGAAAACCGCAGAGCACACAGGGGCCTGACAAATTTTTTTGTACTTAAATGATAATTTGGGTGTCGGGGCGCGGCACTTAGGGCAAGCGGCAACAGATGGTCCGCTATATCATCAGTCAAAGAGAAAATCGACCGGACGGCCTCCGATATGAGACCTTTCACCCATTTCCGCATGCTGATAGTATATAAGAGTTATTATTTTTTGTCACGGGGACTTCAGCACATCTCATTTGAAAGATATCTACCTTAGGGTCATGGGTAAAGGGTAATAGGGTTTAGGGGCAGTGCCCGCCCTGAATGGTGCCGGTGGATCAAATATGAAGACTTCCCGACCACAAAAGGGTTCAGGGGCAAGGGTTGTAGGGTATAGATTTTATCAGAAATCCCCGACCCCATACCCGAAGCAGGATAAGAGGGACTTGGGGATAGGGTAGCGGATGTCTGATGTTACTATACCCCATACCCTCTACCCTAGACCCTGGATCACTTCACACAGAATGCGGGGGCAAGGCCGCCAGTACCATCTGCGTGGTAGCCATCGGCAGTCCCTGAGCCCTGTAGTACGCGACAGAAGCCGTCAGGATTCTTCCGCGGCGAAGCTTCCCAATACCACACAGAAATCGTCGTCGACGTCGACGCAGCCTTGAGCCGCTTGCTGTTAGGCCCATCATAGTACATAAGCCGTGTCTGATTGAACCCTGTCTCATAGCCATTCGAAGAAGAATTCGTCCCAAACATCTCTATCTCCGTTGGTAACCATAACTTGTCGCCTGATATCGTATCACACTGCGGGTAAGTTATAATCGCTGCCCCAAACTCATCATACCCTTTCCACACATAACGCCGCGGCGCAAAGATTATATCATTATCATTTAACGGCACTCCGGCATTTTCCAAGCCGATGGGAAAAGTTATGTCCCCTCCATTCTCTCCCCGTAAATATTTCCGCATCTCGCTCCCAAGGTAGCCCCCAACATTCGTGGGATCTTGGTTCATCCGGTGTGTCCCGGGACAGTCATTAAACTGCATCACAATATGCCGAACCGGCGTATCCACTCCTCCCTCGTATGAAGGGCTCCCTGTCGTCCCCTTGTTAAATGAGTTTATTCCCACCACAATCAAACGTAAGACCTTTGAGTTAGGCGGCGCTGATAAATTTATCTGCCCACCACCACCATTATCCGCGCTTACAACAAGCCCCGGTAAATCAATAAAATTCCCCAGGTGTATCCTCGGCAAGTCCCATGAGGTGGAAGGATCGTTCAGATAGGCGTGTATACGCTGAAAGGTCTCGGTCACGAGATCTGCGCCTGTTTTACCCGTGTCCGTTGCCCCGAAGCGTATCGCCAAATTCCCCGCTTCCACTACCTTGACCAGACAGTACGCAGGGTCTATCGTGTTGTCCGTTACCGTTACCTTTATTGTCGCTTCCCCCACATCAAGCAGACTCAGAGTCTTATCCGGGTTTATTGCCACCACATCCGCTTTGTTTGATTCCAGGTTAAAGTCCGCTATACCCTCGTCCCCCGGAATGCTCACGCTCAGTGAAAGCATGCCTCCCACTTCTCCCATAAGCGAACTGCTCATACTTATCGTTCTTTTTACCTCCACGGTGCAGTAATCCGTGAAATTACCATCCCGTGTCATCGCCGTTATTATCGCTGTCCCAACAGCTTGAAAAACCACCAGACCGTTGCTTACTGTCGCCACTCTATCATTGTTTGATGTCCAGATTATTCCCTTATCAGTCGCGTTCTCCGGCTCTACTATGGCCTTAATCTCGTAGGGCGCTCCAATGCCACCCGACAATGTTTTAGGCTCAACTCTTATCCCGCTTACCGCTGTCGGCTTCTTCTTGAGTAAAGATTCCACCATCCAGTTATCACACGAGACTATACCGCCTAATACCAAAACCAGTGCCCCTATAAGCACTGCCATTTTTCTTGTCATCCTCATATTTTTTCCTCCTTGCTTACTAGGGTCTAGGGGAAAGGGTATGGGGTATAGATTTTACCAGACAGCCCCTACCCTAAACCCAACTACCCTAGACCCTTGCTTCGGGGGTATGGGGTTTAGACTTTTATTTGACATCCTCTACCCTCTACCCAAAACCCTATTACTCTACTTATCCTTCCAGTCGATATCCGAATGCCAGTCCTGCACCTGCCTGAACCATATAGCCGACCCGTACATACGGTTCTATATAAAAGTTCCCCAGAAAAAAGCGGGCACCAAGACTTATGTCCATCATCACGCTTGAGACTGCATCCCTCCTGTCCTCGGTAAATGTTATCCCCCCTATTCCCAATTGGGCGAAGATACCAAATTCCTCTTTTTTGAACGGCAGATAATACCTCCCGTACAAAAGCCCCTCGAAGGACTCTATGTTCCGCATGTCATTCCCGTAGAGGCCCTTTACCCCGACAGTAAAGCTTTGACTTATCTCGTATCCGGCTATAAGGCCTGCTCCCAGTCCCCAGCCCTGACTTGTTGCCCTGTTCCCCTCAAACAAAAGCCCTATTGAAAGCGCCCCTGCCTTGCCAAAAGCCTTTTGCTCCGTTTCTCCACGAGGGCTCAGTTCCTTCTGTTCTGTTTCCATACGGGAGGCAGGATTCTTCTCCGCGGGTTCTTTGTTATCGTCTGTCGTGGTACGCTCATTTTTGGTTACAAGCTCTTTATCAGGATCACTCTCGGGGCTTGTTACAAGGACACGCGCAACGTTTTTGCCTGTCGTGTCTTTTGGGGGCGGAAGAGTGCTCTTGGTAATCAAGCCCTCGTTCCCTGCGGACGAGGGAGAGGCACGCTGAACCGCCTCCTTGCTTCCTGCCCCGCCCATATTTTTTACATCAAGGGCCGCCTTCTCTTTGCTTGTGCCTTCTGTTGCTTTCAAACTTTCAGGATTTGTCACAATCACAAAATCCGCATTTTTGGCGGACTCGACTTTTAGCGGTTCTGGTTCGATCTTTCCGCTTGGCGCTTCCGGCATCTCTGTCTCGCGCGTACGTGTCGCTTCTTCCC
>JAITXS010000099.1 GCA_031284645.1 Spirochaetaceae bacterium
AGACACCTTTACACAGATACACGAGTATCTCAAGGCTTTTTCCAACAAGACCGACTTATTGAAAAACGGGAGGATAAAGCTGGGGGATTACGTAGATTTGGCGGGTCTGGTGGTGACGGGATATGGCTCGGGCGGGGCGATAAATGAAACAACGAACCAGGATTTAGGGGGAAGTAAAGGGAAGTTATTGAGGATAATAGTGGTAGGGATAAATTCGTTTAACCCGCATGCCAATAATGCCGGAGCGGATTATGCGGGAGGTGTGACGTCTCCAATACCGCATATCGTGATGCAGTTTCAGAACATACCGGTAACACGGGGGATGAATGATACAAGCATGGCGTATGAAGGGAGTGAGATGCGGACGTATCTTAAAGCGAATTTCACTGAGGGGCTCAAGCTTGCGGGAGTACCGATGTATGAGGGTACTATCATCTGGGGGCCGACTCGGAAGATAACGAATACGGTGCAAAACGGAACTGATACGATAACAGACACTCTCTGGCTGCCGACGGAGCGGGAGATATTTAATAGCAGGACATATTCTAATGATACTTATGAGACGCCGGCTGATCAGGCATATCTTGAGTATTATACGGGCGATCCAGAGCGGGTAAAGTACAACACGGGAGAGGATCAACAGTGGTATTGGGAGTCATCGCCTTTTGGCGGCAATTCCCTCCGTGGTTGCGCGGTGAACCCCAACGGGAGTGCCGGCAATGGCGCCGGCACCGTGAGCTACGCTGGTGGCGTTGCCCCCGCATTCTGTGTTAAGTAGGGTAGTAGGGGAAAGGGTAGAGGGTATAGTAATATCAGACATCCGCTATCCCATACCCGAAGCAAAGGGCCAAGGGGAGTTGGGTACGGTACAGGCTTTCTGATAAAACCTATACCCTCTACCCTACTACCCTAATAAAGGTCCTTCTGGTAAACTCTCACTGATTTTGCCAGAAGCTCTGCGCCTGCTTGCCATTTTTTATCTTTTCAACACATACTTATACTATGAAAAATCGGCTTGATTTTGACCGGAAAGCTCTTGAAGCAAAACTTGAGGAGCGTTTTATCCGCTACGCGAAGATACAAACAACGAGCGATAAAAAACAGGAAAGTACGCCAACGACTGCGGGACAGTGGGATTTGGCAAAGCTCCTTGTTGAAGAACTCAATGCCTTAGGCTCCCTTGAGGTAAAGCTGAGCGATTATTGTTATGTGATTGCCAGCCTTCCTTCGAATATTAAGGATAAATCGCGGGCTGAAAAACTTCCGGTCATCGGGTTTTCTGCTCATCTTGATACATCAAGCGAGGTAAGCGGGGAGGGTGTACATCCTGTTGTCGAAAGAAATTATGACGGCGGGATAATAAAGCTTGCCGAAGGTTTAGATCTTGACCCGCGAAATGAAAAAACACTTGCCGAACAAAAAGGAAAGACGCTTATCCACACAGACGGCAGGACGCTTTTGGGTGCGGACGACAAGGCGGGTATCGCGGAAATTATGACCGCGCTGGAATATCTGATTAATCATCCTGAAATCGAACGTCCGGCGATTGAGATTATTTTTTCACCGGATGAGGAGACGGGCAAGGGTTTGCCCTGTTTTCCGCAAGAATATATCAAATCAAAGTTTTGTTATACCGTGGACGGCGGGCCTGCACCTGAAATTGAGATTGAATGTTTTAATGCTTATGCTGTTGATGTGTATTTTTCGGGGAAGATTATCCACCCGGGAGAGGCGCGGGGTATTCTTGTCAATGCGGGCCTCATGGCGTCCTGTTTTGCCGCGATGCTGCCCCGTTCGGAAAGTCCTGAGGCAACGGATGCTTATTACGGCTATTATTGCCTTATGGAAATTTCCGGCAATCAGGAGGCCGCCCACGCCGAGTTTATTGTTCGTGATTTTTCACGGGAAGGCATGGAGCGGCGTATTACTGCGCTTGAATCGTTTGCCCGCGCGGTCGAAGCCCAATTCCCCGGCGGCACGGTACGAGTTGAGGCAAAACCCTCGTACTATAACATGAAGGAAAAAATTGATGAGGAGCCGCTTGTTCTTGAAACATTATATGCCGCCGGAGCGGAAATCGGTCTTGACTTACGTTTAAAACCAATTCGGGGCGGAACGGACGGTGCGCGTCTTACTGAAATGGGAATACCCACGCCGAATATCTTTACCGGTGGAAGGAATTTTCACAGTAAAAGCGAGTGGGTTTCACTTGCCGATATGTCAGCGGCAGCGAAACTAATTATCAGCCTTGTCTATCTCTGGGGAGCATCATATGAAAAATTTTGAAGAAAGGCTGGAAAAGCTTGAAAAACTCGGCGAAAAAGTCCGAAGCAGCGAGATTCCGCTGGACGAAGCGCTTTCCGCTTTTGAGGAAGGGATTAAGCTTGCCCGCTCACTTGAAAAGGATCTTGACAAAGTTGAAAACAGAATTGAACAGCTTATGAACGGTCCGACAGATGGAGCACATGAAAAGCCTGAATTAACACTCTTTGACACTGAGGAATAATGAATCAAACGGAATCTCCGCACATTGTTGACGGCGTAACACGGGCGGCACCTGCACGCATAAAAATTTTACCGCCGGAGGAAGCGCGGAAAATTGCCGCCGGAGAGGTTGTTGAACGTCCGGCATCTCTTGTACGGGAATTCATTGATAACGCGATTGATGCGGGCGGCTTGACGATTGAGCTCAACATTGAGGAAGGCGGCATGCGTCTTATTGAGGTAAGCGATGATGGCTCGGGCATGGGGCGGGAGGATTTAGAGCTTGCCTTTAAAACGCACGCGACCTCAAAAATTCGTAGTTTAGCGGATCTCAGGAGCGCGACAAGCCTTGGCTTTCGGGGAGAGGCGCTTGCGGCAGCCTGTGCGGTTTCACGTCTTGAGATTTTAAGCAGCGATAACGGCAGAGAAGCATGGCTCCTTTCGGTGGGGCCCGGCAACGAGGATGCTCTTATAGAAAGCGCACGGCGCGCAAAGGGAAGTAGTGTCCGCTCACGCCGCCTTTTTGAGACAATTCCGGTACGTAAGCGCTTTCTGAAGCGTGAAGGGAGCGAGGCTTTACTGTGTAAACAGATTTTTATCGAAAAAGCGCTTGCGTTCCCCCACATAAATTTTCGTTTTATGCAAGATGGCGTTATGAAGCTCTTTTTCCCTGCTGTCTCCGGTTATAAAGAACGCTTTGCCGCCGCGATTTTAAGCGCTTCCGGCGGCAGGGAAGTCGTGTTTTTACATCAAATTTCAGCCGTGGGACAGGGATTCTCCCTTACCATCGTGATAGGCGGACCTGAAATCTATCGGAATCACCGCCGCGATCAGTTTGTTTTTGCAAATGGACGGCGAATCAATGATTTTTCCCTGCGTCAGGCTTTTGAATACGGTACTCAGGGGGCTTTCCCCAATGGTACCCATCCGGTAGGCGCTGTTTTCCTTGATGTCGATCCCGATTTAGCTGATTTCAACATTCATCCGGCAAAACGGGAAGCCCGCTTTATCTGTGCGGGCGCGATTCATCATCTTATTTCCGAAACTTTACGGAACTTTTTCCGAAACCTTTTGCTTTCAAAGCAAAACAATACAGACAGCGAGACTCAAAGTGCCGAACTGTTTTTAACACAGGAGGAAGACCCTGCGCTGCGTTTTGGAGAAAGTCCCGACCAGGTATTCCCTGACCGAAATTTTGCGAGAATCGACAATCGCCCGTATACACCCTATACTCCGTATTCCGAAGGGAAATCCTATCCCCGCACGGTAAACGACTTGCTTGATGGTAAATACGATTTTACGCCCCTGCCAGGACGTGAAAAACCCGGCAGCCCGGCAGAAAGTCAGGCGCTCTATGCTCAAGAAAGAGACTCTGCATTAAATGAGCCGCATTACGCCGGACGTGCTTTTGGCCTTTTTATCCTTCTGGAAAAAGGCGACAGGCTTTATGCCATAGATCAACACGCTGCTCATGAACGTATCCTGTATGAGCGCCTGCTTTCTAAGCCCATAGATCGTCAGGAACTTCTGGTTCCTGTTCCTTTTATGACGGACAGCAAAGAAGACGATGAATTTCTTTTACAGGAAAAGGCAAAGCTTGAAAAGCTCGGTATCGTGATTGCCGGGGAAGACGGCGTCTGGCGCATTGAGGCATTGCCCGTTCTCTGGAGACTCGGAGACGCAGAAACAGTCCGCGAAATACTGAATCTCCGCACGGCCGGAGAAAATATAGCCGAGCGCTGGGCTGCCACCATAGCCTGTCATTCGGCAATCCGCGACGGGGATTATCTTGACGATGAATCGGCCTTTTCTCTTGCACAGGAGGCCATGAGACTTCCGATCAAGACCTGCCCTCACGGGCGGCCGGTTTTAATGGAAATGAAAAAAGATGATTTCCTTAAGGCGGTGCGGCGGCTTTAACGGGGAAAAGTGGGAAAACTGATAAAAAGGGGAGCATAAGTCTATGAATGATCAAGATTTAATCTGGAAGGAATATTCAAGAAAATCGTGTTTTAACACAAAAATTTTTTCGGTAAGTGAGATTGAAAGCCGCTCGCCGAAAGGTGAAATCCGTGTTTTTTCGGCTATCGAAAGCAACGATTGGGCGATAGTCATCCCTGTAATTGAAACAGAGCACGGGAAAGAATTCGTTATGGTAAAACAATGGCGGCATGGTTTGGGAGAGTTAAGTATTGAATTCCCCGGCGGGGTTATTGAGCAGGGGGAGTCCATAGCGGATGGGGCACGGCGTGAGCTCCGCGAGGAAACTTCGTACGACACGAAAAATATAAAGCTCCTTGCCTCAATGAGCCCGAACCCTGCGATAATGAGCAATCGTGTTCATTTTTTTCTTGCTACAGACTTACAGCCCTGCGGTGGGCAAGAATTAGACAAAGATGAGTTTATCGAAATTCTTACTCAACCTGTTGAGTATATCATAAAAAACATGGGAAGCCCCCCCTATCTGCACGCGCTCATGGCTGCGGCATTGTGTTGTTATACAAAAAATTGCGATCGTGTTTTTTAACGGCGATATTATCAAAAAGGCCTTTAACAAGAAGCCAAGGGAAATTTGATCTTAAGCGCCGGAAGGTAAATTTTTTTCCAATTCGTTGAGTCTGGAGTTTATGATGTGTTCTATATCCGTTAAAACCAACCCCTGGAATTTTTTCATTGACTCTTTGGGGAAGGTTTTCATCGAAAATAGTTCAGGAGAATCAATATCTAAAGCTGCGGCGATACGTTCAAGCATCTCGGGAGACGGGAACTGCCGCTCCATTTCGATCATGCCTATATAATGAGTTGAGGCTCCCACCAATTCAGCGAGTTTTTCCTGCGATAAACCCGCAATACGCCTTTGATTTTTCATATTTAAGGCCAATAACGCTCTAAGACTTGTCATAAACTCCAACAATATGCCGCAATTTTAAGGTAGCTATGTACTCTTGTCCGCGCATAAAATTTCATTTTGCTTATGAGATAAAAAGCCGGCTTATTGAAGATATACGGCAAGCCACAACGTATTTTCTTATATTATAAGAGAATACGATTTACAGATACTGACTGAAGCCTACACTACCTCACTTTAAAATTAAATCTAGCCTTTATACAATGGGGTTGACTACTATCTATTAGATAGTATAATGTATTTTACTACTTATAAAATATCATGAATCTAACTAAACGTGTACTGGTTACCGGCGCCGGTGGTTATATCGGCAGATTTGTTGTCGCAGAACTTCTTGACGGCGGTCATAATGTAGTAGCAGTCAGCTCCGACACAAGCCGTGTGGATAGCCGCGCCCTGCGGATAGAGACGGACTTGTTTTCGCTAAATAATTATGCGCCGGAAGAAATCCTTGTAAAACTTGGGAATCCTGATATATGTTTGCATCTTGCGTGGAAAGATGGTTTTGTGCACAACGCCGACAGCCACATGGAAATGTTATCCGCTCACTATAAATTTTTAAAAAAAATCACGGAGGGCGGCGGCGTAAAACAACTTGCCGTTATGGGATCCATGCATGAAGTCGGATATTATAACGGAAAAATTGATGAAGACACTCCATGCAATCCTATATCTCTTTACGGAATCGCAAAAGACTCACTGCGGCGCAGTCTTTTACTTATGGCAAACGCTAAGGATTTAGTGTTTCAATGGCTTCGCGGATTTTATGTCTTGGGTGACGACATAAACAACAAATCTGTATTTTCTAAAATCATGCAGGCAGAAGAAGAAGGAAAAGAATTTTTTCCGTTTACCACAGGAAAAAACAGATACGATTTTATTGAGGTAACGGAACTTGCAAAACAGATAGCGCTCTGTATAACACAAGAGAACGTAAACGGCATTATAAACTGCTGTAGCGGTATGCCGGTAAGTTTAGCCGACAGAGTAGAGCAATTTATTCAAGAAAAAGGCTTGAAAATAAAACTTCAATACGGAATTTATCCTGACAGACCTTACGACTCGCCTGAAGTCTACGGAGATAATTCAAAAATAAAAACTATTTTAAAGACAAGAAATTAAATCAAGGTGGAACATCATGAGGCTTAATTCAGGCAGTAAAAGAATAGCAATATATTTTATCTATGACAAACAGGGCATAGTAGATGATTATATTATTTATCAATTAAACGATTTAAAGAAAAATCTTGATTATCTTCTTGTTGTTGTAAACGGAATATTATCTGTTGACGGTCGTAAAAAACTTAAGCCCTTAGCTGATAAAATCATTGTTCGTGAAAATAAAGGGTTTGATGTTTGGGCATATAAAACAGGGATAGAAGATATAGGCTGGGATAAGCTTAATGATTTTGATGAGCTTTTATTGATGAACTTTACCTGTTTTGGTCCCCTGTATCCTTTTTCCGAAGCATTTACCGAAATGAACAGTCGGGATATTGATTTTTGGGGATTGACTAAGCATAACCAGGTGCCTTTTGACCCGTTTGGAACAATTGAATATGGTTTTATACCGGCACATATTCAATCAAGTTTTATTTGTGTTCGAAAAAATATGTTTAATGATGATATGTTTAAAAATTGGTGGACAAAGATGCCCATGATTAATTCATATGGAGATTCTGTTGGAAAACACGAGGCGATATTCACAAAAAAATTTGAAGACGCCGGTTTTAACGACGATCTTTATGTGAAAACGGATGATTTAGGCAGTAATTGTACAAATTATCCTTTGATGTTTTACCCTAAAGAACTCATAGCAAATAGAAGATGTCCGGTATTTAAAAGAAAATCATTCACAAATTTTTATGATGAATTATTTTACTGTACTTGCGGCGAAGCAACAATTGAAATGTATAATTATATACGGGATCATTTTGATTATGATTTAAACATGGTTTGGGATAATCTGCTGAGAATAGAAAATATGGCCGACATAAAACTACGTATGCATTTAAATTATATTTTACCAAAAAACCATCTGGCACCACATAAAAAAACCAGACAAGCAAAAGTTGCCCTTGTCTTTCACTTTTATTTTCTTGATTTGCTTGAAGAGACTATGTCTTACATCAACAACATGCCGGAATATGCGGATATTTATATTACAACAGACACGGAAGAAAAAGAACGTCCTATAATGCAGGAATTAGAAAAAACAAATTATAAATTCAAGGTAATTATAATAGAAAACAGGGGGCGCGATGTAAGTTCCCTTTTAATCGGGGTTCGTGATTATATATTTGATTATGACGTTGTTTGTTTTGCTCATGATAAGAAGACAACGCAAATAAAGCCGTATTCTATCGGAAAATCTTTTGCTTACAAATGTCTTGAGAATGTACTTGGAAGCAAAGAGTTTGTTGAAAATATCGTAAGTACTTTTGAAGACGAAGAACGACTTGGAATTTTAATGCCTCCTCCTCCGTATCATGGGTCGTATGAATCTGTCCTAAATTGGGAATGGACAAATAATTTTGCTATAACAAAGAAATTGCTTGAAGATTTAGAGATTAATGTAAATATTGACGAAAGCAAAATGCCCGTGTCGCCTCTTGGTACCATGTTTTGGTTTCGCCCTCCAGCTTTAAAGCCGCTTTATAAAAAAAATTGGCAGTATTCTGATTTTCCTTTGGAACCTAATCAAGTTGACGCAACTATTTTACACGCTGTTGAACGTGCTTATGGCTTTGTCGCGCAAAGCGCGGGCTTTTATTCAGGCTGGCTGCTTAACGATAAATTTGCCGCGATAGAATTGACAAACTATCATTATATGGCATGCCGGTATAAAAAACAAAATCAAGTTTTGCAGTCTCAAATTAATGCCCTAAAAAATAGTTTTTCGTGGGAAATAACAAAACCTTTGCGTCTTACAAAAAGAATAGTAAAAAAACTATGCCCAAAATTGGTATGGAAATTATTACGAAAGATTCGAGGCTCTCTCCGGTAATATGGTTTTTTCATCCGCTCTCTTTTTATTTGTTTTCCTCCCCTTGTGTCTGGCAGGATACTATCTTATTAACGTTAAGTTAAGAAATATATTTCTCCTTGTCATGTCAATATTATTTTATGCCTGGGGAGAGCCTAAATTTGTATTTGTTATGCTTTTCTCTATTGCAATAAACTGGCTTTTCGGTTTGCTTGTCTATAAATATAAAGCAAACAAAAAAACGGCAAAAACCATGTTTGTTTTTGCAATAATATTTAATGTAGCATTACTTTTTGTTTTTAAATATCTTAATTTTAGTATAAAAAACATTAACCGTGTGTTTGACAATATAATACCGCAGGCAAATATTATCTTACCCATAGGCATTTCGTTTTTTACATTTCAGGCGCTCTCTTATGTTATTGATGTTTACCGGGGAAAAGGAGAAGCGCAGAAAAACCCGCTTAATACAGCCTTGTATATCGCGCTGTTTCCTCAGTTGATTGCGGGCCCCATTGTGCGCTACGAAACAATAGCAAAGGAAATAGATAGTCGAACTTTTAATATTGATGATTTTTCGCGCGGTGTCCGGCGTTTTATAATTGGCCTTTCAAAAAAAGTAATCATTGCAAACACAGTCGCGATTATAGCCGATTCCGCTTTTAATATGCCTGACCTATCACAGCTAACTGTTCTTATGGCTTGGCTTGGTATTATCGCATATACATTGCAGATCTATTTTGATTTTTCCGGTTATTCGGATATGGCAATAGGACTGGGACTTATGTTCGGATTCCATTTTAACGAAAATTTTAATTATCCGTATATATCAAAATCGGTAACGGAATTCTGGCGTCGCTGGCACATATCACTTGGAACATGGTTTAGGGATTATATTTATTTCCCGCTGGGCGGATCAAGGGTTAAAACAAAACAGCGTCTGGTGTTGAATCTTTTTGTTGTCTGGATGCTTACCGGCGTTTGGCATGGGGCAAACTGGAATTTTGTGTTCTGGGGATTTTTCTATTTTGTACTGCTTGCCTTTGAAAAACTAAGCGCTCTTCCTGAAAAACTGGAACATTCCTTTATCGGAGCCCAAGTTTACCGTGTGTTTACTCTATTCTTTGTTATGTTCGGTTGGGTATTCTTTAGGGCAAACGGCTTTAAGAATGCGGTAAAATACACTGTAGTCCTGATAGGGTGGGGTAACGAACTATAACTCTTTTAATTATTGGGTTGTAAATTATCTACAGTACCCTAACGCTTACTATACAATTGACAATAATATTGTGGATAATGATACACGTTTACTGTTTATTATGGATTC
>JAITXS010000120.1 GCA_031284645.1 Spirochaetaceae bacterium
GTTTTATATTTACAGGTGGCAAGCCATATTTATATTTTGTAATGCTGATAGTAAAAAGTATTTTCCATTGGAAAATACTTTTTAAAGTCTTACTAAAACTACCAATAAATATTTTACTATTATTCTTTTTATTTGATAAATATTCTGTTTGGTGTTTAATTTCAATTTGTAATTTTCGATCTCTTTTTTTATGTAGAGGAAATTTTTTAAACAAGTGTTTCCCACATTTTTTTAAATAAGCATCTCTTTTTTTATAATTTATGCATTGACTCAAATTCATGTTTCCAATTATTTCAACAAATTCTAAAAAGGATATTTTTTCATTAAATGATAATTTACTTGAGTTTTTATTAAATTCTAAAAGATATAAATCATTATCCATCATCACGCAATACTCCGAATCTTCTGCCAGCCGTCAGTATACTTCCCCATCATCTCCTCCAGCGTTAACTTGTTAACCAGAAAATCATTCTGCAAAGACGCCACCGTAACATTGGCGCCGGTAAAATCAAAATTTGTATTCCTAAGGATCGTTTCATAAAAGCACTCAATAAAGCGGATAAATACTGCCTTGGTGGTGGTACATTGTTTGTAAATCCATTTATACAGGCTTATAAAAACATTTTTATAAACCGTGCTGAGCATAGTTATTCCATAAAGGCCGATTATCATCGGCAGTAGCGCAGAGGTATCTATTTGCGATAAAAAGTTATTCATGTTTTTGAGTATAGCACCGGTGATCTGTCATGGAATGATGGGTCAATATATATTTTCTGTTTTGCGGATTATGTGTCATAAAGTCCAGAAAAAAATGGAAGGGAAATTCATCGCTGGAAATTACTCAATTAATACGCAATGTTTATCAGACTAATTTAAAAGGATAAACGTTATAAGTTTTAAATTTTTTTGCCCGGAACTGTTTCAATAGCAGGAAATCATAAAATCTGACGTTGGTTTTGACCGAACGAGGTGCCCCTCTCATCCCGAAGCTAAAATTGACCCGGAAATGACCAGGTGATGAATTCTCGGTATTCGAGCGGGGACATTTCTATTGGCCATTGACAATGTAACTTTTGGGCATGTAACTTTTGGGCTCTTGACTAATTCCGTGCAATACCATAAAATACAAAGTACACTCAAAAACTAAAATGACGGAAGAAAAGTCGTGGTTTGAAACCCACAATGATATAAAACTCTACATACGCAAATGGAAGCCGGACGGAGAACCCCGCGCGCTTATCAATATTATTCACGGCATGGAAGAACATGGCGGGCGTTATGCGGAAACGGCAAAGGTTTTATGCAAAGCAGGTATTGAGGTATGGTGTGCGGACCAACGGGGACATGGTAAGACCGCGGACCTTACGGTTAATAATGCTGAAAACGGCGGTTTAAACGGACATTGCGCGGATAAGGGTGGGCTTACCAAGGTACTCCTTGATATCAAGAGAATCAACGAAAAAATAAAAATCGAATACCCCGGCTTGCCTCTTTTCCTTTTAGCTCATTCATGGGGTTCTTTGCTCGCGCAAAATTATATTGAATTCTTCAAAGAAAATCTTGCCGGATGTATATTGTCAGGTACGCGGGGGCCGGAGACTTTGGAGATTGGTCTTGGCCTTGCGTTTACCCGTGTATTTGCCGCCATTCGCGGTGTGCGTGCCCGGTCTTTTTTTGTAAACTCTCTTGCTTTTGGCTCTTACAATAAATCTTTTGTGCCGAACCGAAGCTCTTTTGACTGGCTCAGCAGGGATGAAAAAATTGTCGATAAATTTATTTCAGATCCTCTGTGCGGCAGGATTCCGAGCGTCGGCTTCTTTCGGGATATGCTTGCCTTGCTTAAACAAATCCACAAGCACCGTGCTTTTGACAAAATAAGAAGAACTTTGCCGGTTTACATATTCAGCGGGAGCAAAGATCCGGTAGGCGGCATGGGCGAAAATGTTAGCACCTTAGTTGATAAATATCATAAAACCGGAATAAAAGATTTGGAATTTATACTTTATCCTGATGCGCGGCATGAATGTTTAAACGAAATTAACCGGAATGAGGTTCTCAATAATCTTCTGAAATGGCTGGAGAATCATATTTGAGATACCGTTGGAAAAAAAATAGTGCGGGAAAACTGGTCAAATCAGCCGTTATATATACGTTTGATGAACATCACATTAACCAAAAAGATGTTGACCCGTTGGCTGCGGGTATTTGCGAGAAGTTGAACAACGCAGGGTTTGAAAGCTATATTGTAGGCGGGGCTGTCCGCGATCTTCTTCTAAAAAAAATCCCCAAAGATTTTGATATCGCGAGTCAGGCAACTCCGTCAAAAATAAAAAAACTGTTTGCTAATGCGAGAATTATCGGAAAGCGTTTCCGCTTGGTACATGTTTTTTTCGGCGATAAAATTTTTGAAATCGCGACCTTTCGTTCTTTTGAAGACGGCGCGACCGGAAACACCTTTGGCTGTATAGAAGATGATGTTAAGCGGCGTGATTTTACGATGAACGCCCTTTTTTATGATCCGAAAAAACAACTGGTACTTGATTATATAGGCGGCTTTAAGGACATTAATGACCGAAAAATCAAGCCCATTATTCCGCTGAAAACTATTTTTGAAGATGATCCTGTCCGTATGATACGTGCGGTAAAATATGCGAGCCTCTCCGGTTTTAAAATACCTTTTTTCCTGCGGGAAAAAATAAAAAGATCGACTTCTCTTTTAACAAGGATATCGCCATCGCGTTTAACTGAGGAGCTTTCGAAAATATTAAAATCGCCGTCTGCCGGAAAGATAATAGAAGAACTTTTTGCGATAGGACTATACCCGTATCTACAGCCACAAGCGTCAAAACTCATTTCAAGCTCGCCTTCTTTCCGTAAACGTTATTTTAAAACACTCAATGCTCTTTACAAAAAGGGCACGTATGAAGCGGAAGAGTATGTTGATTCTTTAAGCGAGGGCTTGGACGCTTTAGTGCGTGATTATATTAATGATAATGTTGACTGGCAAAATACAAGCGAAGATGCGTATAAAGATGTATTTATGCTTGCGCGAAAATTTGTTCTTCCCATGAATCCGCCTCGGATTGAACTAGGCCGTGCACTCCGTATTATGTTCGCAGAACATGATATTACCGTAAAAAGATGGCAGAAATTTGTCAGGGTTTAAGATGCTTCGTTTATGGAAATAGGACAACATTCCGGTTTAATTCAAGCACAACACCTCGCACTCAAACTCAATCCGCAGATGCTCCAATCAATACAATTGATGGAACTTCCCAGCGCGGATTTACGCGATAAAATAGCCGAGGAGCTTCAGAAAAATCCCGCACTTGAAATGCTGCGGGATAACAGCCTTGTTTCTTTTGATGAGCTTTATAAAAAGATGAAGGCAACGCTTCGTCTTTTTAATACGGGATCGGGTACGGGTATTACTTCCCGTTCCGGCGGCAAAGCCGAAAGTGATCTGCACCATGAATTTATTGAGGGAGCGCTTTCAAGACCCAAAACACTGCAAGAACACCTTCTCTTTCAGCTGGGCCTTGAGTCTGTGTCACATAAAGTAAGCAATGCAGGTGAACTTATCATTCAAAATCTTTCATCGGACGGATTTAATATTGAAAGTCCGGATATTCTGTTGAAAAAATTTTCTCAAAATGAGATCATAAGTGCGCTCAATCTTGTTCAAAAGCTTGACCCGCAGGGCTGTGCGACAAGCAATTACCGGGAATCTCTTGTTGTTCAAGCGCGTCTTCGTTATGGTGTAAAAGTTGCGGAAGAGATAGAATCAATTTTACCGTATTTGGATGAATTTGAGCGGGATAAAATAACAGCAATAACACGCAAAACAGGGAAAAATGAGGCCCAATTACAAGAGCTTTTTACAAAATTAAAGCGGCTTACCCCGTTCCCCGGCAGGCAATATGTTTCAGGAACAGGGAATACATCGGATACCTGTTTTATCATTCCTGATGTTGTCGTCGCACGAAAAGAAAATGAATTTAAAATCATTATAAATAATGAGGAAATTCCCGTATTAGGCATTTCTCCGGTTTTCTCCAAAAATGATAAAATACAAAATATGGCGGAACGCGATTTTATCCGTGCAAATATTAAACAGGCGCAATATTTTATTCAGGCGCTTAATAAACGCAAACAGACGATTTTTCGGGTTTCCCAAGCCATTGTATACTGCCAAAAAGAATTTTTCTTGCGCGGCCCAAAATATCTCCGTCCGCTTACCTTGCGGCATATCGGGGAAAAGCTCAAACTGCACGAAACAACGGTTTCCCGCGCCGCTAACGGGAAGTATATGGAAACCGAGTGGGGCATCTTTGAAATAAGGTATTTTTTCAGCAATTCAATACATGCTGCATCTCCTGATATAAATTTTTCAAAAGCCGGTGTTAAAGAAATAATCCGTGAAATTATCTTGAGGGAAAAGCATTGTCTAAGTGATAATGAAATTATGTCGTCTTTACAAGAACGCGGTATTACTATCGCACGGCGTACTGTTGCAAAATACAGAAATGAACTATCCCTTGCCTCATCGTACAGACGATGAGGTCAAAACCAACGAAAAAAAAGTTCTGATTTTATGAGCATTGCCGGACATTTATGCTTCCTTCTTCCCGTACTGTGCGGCAAACAGAAAAAGGGAGAATAGGAAAAGGATAAGCGATGAGGCGGCGCAGATTAGGCAGGCGAAAATAAAACTATATGACAGCGCTGCCCACATTGTGATAAGGCTTACAATACGCTCAATAATAAGCAGAAAAAATTCAATAACAAGCGGGAAAATAAAAAACATCAGAACATTGGTATGACTTTGTTTTATTTTTGGGCAGTATTTCAAACCGATGATCAGTGTGAAGATCGAAAGCGGCAGAAAGAGAAGCGGGAAATAAAAAGAGTCCAGGATATTTGCATAGAAAAGCTGCGGAATAAAACCCAGAGAATCAAGCTGCGCGGTCTTCCACAGCTCTTCTACGGAAAAATACTCTCCGGATCTTTGTGCTGCCGCGGCACGCATAAAATCCTCATAGGACAGATTTAAAGGAATACTTGCATGCTTTACAATGTCCTGCCGGTACATTGTCCAGTGGGGCTCTTTTTTTAAAGCGGGATTATTTCTGTCAACGGCATATATTAAGCTTTGTGTTTTCCATGTGCTGCCGTCATACGCAGGAATAATTTTTACCAATTCCGTGTTAAGACGGAAAACGGGTCGATTTTCACGATCAAAGGCGAGCAATTCCATATTCCGCCCAAAAGCCTTATCCTCAAATACGGTAAGTCCGCTGATTCTGAGAACAAACCTTCCGCCCTCAATACTATTGTCGGCAGGCAGGGAAAAGAGCACGTTGCTTTGTTCATTACCCAGGGCAAGGTCCGCCTCGTCAAAGAAAAAAGCAATAGATTCCAGAGCCTTTTCACTTATCTTAAAATATTTTTGTATGTCCGGGTCTTGGGGGAGTTTAGTCACCAGCGCTTTGAATATTGAGTAGGCACGGAAAAAATCACCGCTGACAAGAGCTTCGTAGCCATCCCTTTTTTCGCGATAACGCGAATATGTCCGTTCTTCTTGAATATCCGGCTCAAGAGACGCGATTGCATTCCATGAAGCCGAAGCTGTATTCATGGCCTGCTTATACACGGCACTTTCCAAAACACTCACGGAAATCGCCAAATGAGAAAACCAATTTGCGTCATAATAACGTTTTTCGCGCAAGGCTTGCTTGGCAAATTCAAGCGCCTCTTCGGCGTTCAGCGCTGTCCTCTGTCCGGATGTTCCGCTAAGGGCTTTCGCATTTTCTCCGTTCCCCTCCCGCGCATAACGCAGCTTGTCAAGAGCAATCTCAACTTTCAGGCGAAGTTCCCTTATAGACTGATTGTCTTTCCATATTTTTTCGCCTATCCGCAGAATCTGATCAGCTTCTCTCCATTGATCTTTTTCGATATATCCGGCGGCTTTTATTGTTGCCGTATTATAAATCTTTGATTGCTCATAAAGCTGATGCTGATAAGCAAGGAGTGAGGGCTTCGCGATTAATGAGAGGCTCGCAAAGATCAGGGTTCCGGCAAAACAACAGAGAAGAGCTCTGTTCATCAAATTAAAATAAGCGGCGCTTCCTTGATGCTCATCCTGCCTGTTAAGAAAGGGAATGAGGAGGGCTGACAAAAAAATTGCCGGGAAAAATTCGATGCAGCTCAAAAAGGCTTTGGCAAACTTTGCGTTAAGCCTGAAAATGGGTAAAAGTTCTGCTTCGTGTGGTAAATCAGGATAAACAAGACGGAAGAGAACTAGACAAAGTAATGCTACGACAGTATAGATAATCGTACTCAAAAAAGGGGCGTTTCGTTTAAAATTCTGCGTTATCATTGCGGACTTTCTCCCGTGGAAAAGGCTTCAACGCAGCGCTTAGAACAAAAATCAAAGATAACAGCGCCAGCACCGTAAAAACCAGCGGACTTATAAAACGAGGCTCTATCCTGCCCTGAAAAAAATTACGCAAAACTGTTTGCACTTCATTTGAATTCACAAAGACTTCGAGCATAAGGACGAGTCGAAAGACGATTGCCGAAAGGAAAAGATGGACAAGCGGGTTTTTGCCTGAGGGACACATAAAAGAAAGACCGACAAGCAGCGCGGCAAGCGGGAGAATCCGGCATAGAAACGAGGCAAAGCCTCTCTCAAAAGAGAGTTGAATTTCGGATGCGCTTAATGAAAAATCAAGATAGCAATTTTCCAAAACCCATACGGATTCTTTTTCAAAAGGCGTGCCCGGCGCTTTTATGATTTCGGAATGTGCGTCAATCGGGTTTTTTTCATAATACAGGGGGGATTCCGGAACTGAGATAACTCTGGCTGCGCTCTTGGTGGAAGGCTCTTCAAGCAGTATGATCCCAATCTCCCCCTCGCTTAGCAGTAAGCCCGGTTTGGCAAGTTGTTCATTATGTGTGTGGTAGAACGGCACTTCCATCCCGGATGCTAAGGTCAAGCCTTGGACAAGCGCTGCGGCAAGAGCCGTGCTGATAAGACTGACCACGATAAATGATGCAAGCCGCGATATTTTATGCCGCAGTGAATAGTTTGTTGAAAGCCAAACGGTACTATACAGGCTTAAAGGAAGTGTCCAGACAATATGCGATACGGCGGTTTTGAGCGTGACAAGTGATTGTACGGGGCTTGATACGGTCGTAAAAATCCGGAGCTGTAAAAAACTCAATAGGGCTGAAATTATAAAAACAAGAAAAAAACAAACGGTGGTAAGCACCGCAAGCCGAACTATGCTTTTCACACTCTTATCGTGCTTTAAAATAGAGTTTATTTCAAGACTCTGCGCTTAACATTACTTGATTGTAAAAGCGATACTTACTATAACTATAAGTTAAGCAAACACACTAGACAATTTTCATATAGTGAAAGTGTTTAGGGCGTGTTATTCCTTATCTGATATAGATTTAGTGAACTTATTGCAGGGAGCTAAAAAAATCAGATATGGGGGTGTAAACAGATATGTAGCCAATATCTTTTTACATACTCCCAGGAGGAGCTTTTATGCGAATTCGGGAAAGTTTTACGTTGTATAGGCGTAAGGTACCGTCTGGGGTGTACGTGTTTTACTACAGGGCGTACAGTGAAGACGGTAATCGGCAGTGCGGTCATTCAACCGGAATGACGACTAAGAGTGAGGCGCGTGAGTACTGTTATGGTCTTATGCGCGAGGGTAAGTTGCTATCCATCAAAAAAGAAAAGCCGGTAACCATTCCGACTTTTGAGGAGTATGCAAAGGGTTGGTGGGATTTTGACACTTGTCCGTATCTTAACAAGCGGAAATCCCGCAGGAGTATTTCCAAAAGTTATGCGCGGCAAGCGCAGCGCGTTACAAGTCTTTATTTAATTACGGAGTTTGGGAAACGCGCAATCGACAAGATAACAACTTTTGAAGTTGACAAGTGGCTTTCATCGTTCCGCGAGAAAGGGCTGTCTAACAATACGGCGAACCTTGCTTTTAAGATTTTAAAACTTATGCTTGGTGAAGCGAAATTAAGCGGTGTCATAAAATCTAATCCGTGCGAGCCTGTGAAACTTTTACCCGCTAATCAAAAACAAATTGATATTTTAACGCCGGAAGAAGTCAAGGCGATATTTCCTGCCGACTGGCGTACTGTGTGGAGTGATGAATATATTTATATTCTAAACAAACTTGCGGCTTGTAGCGGTATGAGGTTTGGCGAACTGCTGGGGCTGAAAGGTGAATATCTTTATGACGGATATATAAACGTATGCGCACAGTTTAGCGTATATGGGTATGGTGATGTTAAGACACACAAGCCGCGCAATATTCCCATACCAAAAGTTGTCGAAGCTGATTTGAATAGGCTAAAGCAAAAGAACGGCAATGGCTTTTTATTTTCAAAGGACGGCGGCAATAAACCGATTAGCCGCCCTGTGGCATACAAGGGATTTTTCAAGGCTCTTGAAAAAATAGGCATAGACAAAGATGCGCGGGAAAAACGGCATTTGTCTATGCACGGTTGGCGGCATTTCTTTAACACGACTATGCTAATGGCGAATGTGTCTGACACTAAAGTTATGAGTATGACGGGTCATTCTTCGGTGCAGATGAAAGAGCATTACACTCACTTTGACACAACAAAATTTAGCGAGGTGGTTGCGGTGCAAGAAAATTTACTTTGTGAAAACAAGCCAATCAAAACAAA
>JAITXS010000144.1 GCA_031284645.1 Spirochaetaceae bacterium
ATGTTTGAGTAGTACTGCCCGCGCCGCCGCCTGCGCCGGTACAGACCTGAATGGTGGTAGGTTTGTAAAAAGCTTTCAGCTCGATTATTTTGCCACCCGCGCCGCCCGGATGAGCGTCAAAAGAGTCCCCCCCCGGATATGCGGCCCCCACGGGATCCGTACTGAAAATTTTAGACTCAATTTGTACTGTCCGTGACCAGCCTGAGCCGCCGCCGCCCGCGCCGACGATTTCAAAACAGTAAACGCCGCGGGGAAGGGTAAGAGATGTAACAGGGATATTGCCACTATATTGGTAGAGCAGACTCCCTATAGGGACGCCTATAGAAACATATTCTTCTTTATAGCCGGGATTGTTAGACCCGAACATATCATTAAGGTCGAGCGTACCGTTGCCGTTTTCAAAAAAGACAATAACATCATTGGCGAAAGATATTTGAAGATAGGCGATAGAATCGACCCGTGCAGTCAGCTCGATATAAAAGAATCCGGAACTTTTAAACTCACCACCACCTGTAAGGGAGAGGGGAATAAGGGCGGTACGATTTACAACAGATATAAGGGCATAATCGGGACAGGTCGCCATCGTGCCAATTTTGACATTGGAAAAAGAGCTGGCAATAATATTGTCGGGAAGATTTTTAACCGTGAGGAAAGCAGAATATTCGGTAGGAGGCGGGGGCTGTGGGAGGATGGAAGCGTTAAAGAGGCCATTACCGGCGGTAAAAATAATTTCATACCGGTCTTTTTTAGCTATGACAATTTTTGTGTGATCATCTATATTGATGGTGATGGAGAGAAAAAAGACACCTGTTTTAGAGAAATGATTTCCCTCGGTATCGCTTAATGGGATAAGGGCTGTGGCTTTATTATCTGCGTATGAAACTTTGATGGCGGAAAAATCGGAGCATGTACCGGCGTCACCAATAGAGAGCCCTGAAAAATCAGAGGCGATAGTATTCGCGGGTAAATTTATAACGGTCAAATAACTTAGCGGCGGCGGCTGTGGTAAGCGGGATGCGTCAAAAAGACCATTACCGTTAATAAATGGAATTTCATACTGGTCTTTTTTCGCGATAATAATTTTTGTATAGTCGTCAATATTAATTTTTATGGAGAGAAAAAAGACGCCTGTTTTCGAGAAATGATTACCATCCGACCCGCTTAAGGGGATCATGGCTTTAGCCTTGCCGTCCTCATATGTCATGGTAATGGCGGTATAATTTTTGCAAGTTCCGGCGTCCCCGATAGCGACATCGGAGAAATCGGTTAAAAGTGTATTTTGGGGCAGGTTGATAACGGTCAAATAGCTCACGACAGGGGGCGATGGAATTTCCGGCTGCGGTAATTTGGTAGCGTCAAAAAAGGCGCTACCGTTTACGAGGTCTATTTGGTACCTGTCATTTTTGGAGATGGTAATTTTTGTCAGGTCATCGACATTAATTTTTATGGAGAGGAAAAAGGGGCCGCTTTTCGCAAGGGGAGCGCCGGCTGAATCGGTCAAGGGTATTTGAGCAGTGGCCTTGCCGTTCTCGTATGTCATGGTAATGGCGCTGTAGTTTTTGCATGTTCCGACATCCCCTATAGAGAGGTCTGCAAAGGCAGCGGCAACCGTGTTGGCGGGTAGATTAATAACCGCGAGTGAGTGCGGAAGCGCAAAGGGCGCGGTTTGTGTGTCAGTGCCGTCTGTGCTGTCTGTGCCGCTGTCCGTGCCGTCCTGCGTGGAGGGCAATCCCTCCTTATAATCGACAAGCGGGTCTAAATCGCACGCCTGCAACATGATAAAAGCAGCCAAGGCGAAAAAAAGATATTTTGCTTTATTTTGCATAGGGTATTTTCTCCTAATATAATTTTATACTTACGCCAATATTGACAGATTGGAGTTTATAACCAGTCTCGACATAAGCAGCCAACATGGAACCGAAAAAATAATGAACGCCGAGGCGAAAATCATACAAATGAACAGGGATAGGGTCTTTATAACCGGCATTTTCCAGTTCATGATTACGCAGGAATCCGAAATCAAAACAGTAAATAAAAAAAAAGTCCGCGTTTTCGACATCGAGATCGGGGTGATAGGCGATACGTGGGCCGAAGCTGGTAAGATTGGGGTAAGGAGCCTGCATAAAAAACCCCAAACTCAACGGAGGGAAAATCGGCAACATATAGTCAAAAGAAAGAGCAATATTAAAATCAAATTTATCCGGCAGGATATATCTGCCGATTTGAATATTGACAAACAGGGAATTTTTGTCGGCGGCTTCCGGGTGAGATGAAAAATCAAGGGAAAAAGCTGCAGCGGCAAGCGTTAAAAAAATGCATGAAAACAGATATTTTTTCATACATTAATCGACCACATGAATAAGGGCGATTTCTCTTGCGCCGTTTTCAGTGAACGCCTGCAAAAAAGAATCCCCTGCTTTAAGGGCGGTGATAGTAACACCGGCACCGGTAATTTTTACATCAAGGATATCATGTTCGTATAGATATACGAACATCAAATTATTTTGCGTTTTAAGGGAGAGGAGAGAAAATTGCACATAAGCCTGATAACCTTTTTTGAGGTTAAGGGTTATCGCGCCGAAATCGAATAGCTGTTCATTTTCGCCTGCGTCCGTCTGTACACCGACAATACAGGCGGCATGAGTAAAATTCTTGTCTTTATCACCGGCATAAAAAAAGAAAGAAGAAAAATGAGAAGACAGAATGATAAAAAAAACAAGAAAATTAAAAAGCAGAGAGATAACTGCAACGGTCAAAACCGAGCGTCTTTTGAGATTGTTAGAATACCACATAGTACATCCTTTTATTTTTTCAGATCATATTTTTGTTTAACCGGATAATCATCAAGGGGAGGAAGATATACCGGTTTATTGAGCATGATATTGATGGGAGTGCCACTGTCCACGGTGATAGTGGGCTGAATATCGAGGGCGCGATTGATGATATTATTTCCGAGCTGGTTGACCAGTCCGGTATTGGCTTGAGCCATAGAAGCGGCGGTATTATCGGAGCCGAGTTTGGCAGCGTCTGAGGTTAATCTGGAATTCGCAATAGTGAAGGCGGCAATAATTCCGGCAGCTTTCAGGTATTGAAACCAATTTTCATGATATTCACCTTTTTGTCCTGAACGGCCTTGAGCGTCTACGCCATTCATCCCGCCAAGGTCAAGTGTGAACCCATCGGGCCGGATAAGGGTATTCCATATAATTTGCACACGGCTTTGGGCATACGAGATAGAGCTGTTGTATTTTGCGACAAGCAAGGTGCCTTGAGGGAGTAGAAGATGTTTACCGCTTTTTGAATCGTACACATTATTAATTACCCGTGCAGTTATGTCGCCGGGGAGGTCGGTATTGATACCGGTGACAAGGACTCCGGGAATGATGGTGCCCGTCCACAAGGTATCTTCGTTTAAAAAATAGCCGTTTCGAATAGTGTCCCCGCTACCCGTGCCGTTATAAAACTGATTTTTGTTACTCTGTCCATTTTGGGTTTGGTAGGCACTTTGATTGGGCGGGGTGCCGTAATTTTGCGGCATGGTGCCCTCCGATCCATTTCGCAAGGAAGCGAGGCGATTTACATAATCCTGTGCACTTGCATAAGGATCGGAGGGCGGGTTTTGTGTGTTGTTCGCATAATTTGTTTGAGGGGCCTTGGATGCAAACAGGCTGCCCTCAATTTGAGGAATCAATGGAGATAAATGCGCCATGTTTTTTTGTATATCGGATGGGTATGATTCTCTATACCCGCCGCCGTAGCCGTTGCCGCCGCCTGTGCCGCCGCCTGTGCCGTTACCAGCGCCGTAGCCGTTGCCGGCGTTTTCTCTGTTTTCTCCGGAATTTCCCTGAATGTTTTGCGCTCTCTCCGGATAATACCTGTTATTTTCATAAGGCGGCAAACCGGGATTAGAAACCGCCTCCTCTGAATTCCTCGGGAGGGTGTCCGGCACAGGAGGAGAGGCGTCATTGCGCAGCATATTTTGAAGTGCCCTGTCCCGTTCATCTATCAAAAAATCAGCGGGTCTGGCATTGGAAGCATTTTCAGTCCCGCTTTTTCCGTTTTTTTTCTTGCTGCCCATATTATTGGTAATGAGGCCGAAAACCGCAATGACGGATATGACAAGAACGGCTATTTTTAAGACCTTTCCCCGTTGAAAAAATCCGGGCATTTCATTTTTTGTCTCATCTGCCGGATTGAGGAATTTTGCCGGTTCTTCGGGTTCGTTTTGATTTTCGTCACTCACGCGCTTTACTCCTTTTTTTCGATAGAGATTTTGTCTGTTTTCAATCTGACGGTAATTTTTTTTATCAGTTTATCAATAATGATCAAATTACCTGAAACCCGATAATTTACAATATCGGCACGGTTTTCAAAGATGGCGGGCAATTCATTTTGCAGGACACGTTCATCAAATGCGATATATGTTTTTTTCCCGTCATCGTATACAAGACGGGGAAACCATGCCGGTTTACGAAAAATTCCGTATGTTACTTTATAATCGAAAGAGAGGAATCGGGGATCAACACTTTCCATTTCCTGTTTTATGGTAACCGGATTTTTTCTTTCGTTTTCCGGTGCCGGTTTGATAAAATTTTTAGGGAATCCGCTTAGCTTGTATTGCCATCTGACTATAGGCATATAAGAATCACGAAAACTTTTTAATGCCAGATGATATACCCGCCGGTCGGTGTTTATTATCAGGGACGCTTCGAGGGCTGATGCGGAAGGTTTTATATAGATATGCTGCCGTTCTTCTCCAAAACTGTTGCTCACCCCGCCGCCTAATATCCATCGTTCACTGTCCGAAATAAAAGGCAGATCTAAAATTTGTTCACCAACCTCAAGATAAATATCCGTTGTCCGCAACGGCTGGGTATATACCTCATATACCCAATCCGGATGGTAATCATAAATAATGGCGGCATAAGAATAATCTTTAGGGGATTTTATTCCGCTCGCCGTTGCTTCTGCAACAGCCGGTTGTCCCTTTTTCTCCGGGCCTTTTACTTCTTTTTCCGGTACATAAAACGGTTTTTCAACAACCACAATTTCAGGCTCCAATTCAAGAACGGTATTTTCAATGAGCCAATTTTCTTCCTCTGCGTTCTCTTTTTCTTTAAGCTCTTTGAGCTCCCGTTCACTAAGGGGGTTGCCGTCTTTACCCAAGCTTATAGCCGAGCCGCTTTGATTTCGGGCGACATTTTCCATGTCCAAAGTTTTACAGCCGCCAATAAAAGAGATAATTAAAACAATAATAAATAAGCGCATTTTTTCCTCTTTGTGTTTCTATAGCCTTGTCATATCATAGTTATCTACATAGATACCTAAAGGATTAGTTTGAATATTTTTTTCCGTGGGCGTTAATAATTTAATGGTAAAAATCCCCCTCATTCTCACCTTGTTTGGTGTGGAGGCTCCTTGCGCTGTTGTATTTTCTATCCAGTCGACCTGATAACTGCCATTGGTTAATTTTAAAATTGTCTCGATTTGAATTGCGCGTTTGGTTGAGCCGACAAGAGGAAAAGGAGAAGCGGCGCGTAATTCGGCGGTCATTTTTCTTTCACAGATACTGCTGACCATATCATAGCACTTTGTTATATCGCGGAAGAGGATATCGGCGTCAAAAGGTATCGTTCTTAAATAAGTAAGAAACATCCTGATTTGGAATTGAATAGCCGCTTCCGGGATGGCTATCTCCCCCGATTGCCTGACTTCGCCGAGATATTGAGCTTCTCCGTGCGGCATGACATTAACAAGAACTGGTACAGTTTTTTGTAAATTAACCGCGTAAAACAAGCCGCAAATACTTGCGGCAACAAATAATAAAAGGATATAAGAAATCGTGCGCCATTTCTTTTTATCTTTTTCGGCAACAGCTAACAAGTCGCCGTACATTTTATCCTGAGCGTCAAACGGGTTGTTTACTGCAAGGGGTTTGTAGGTTGTATTTTTATGTAGAGAGGCCATGTTTTTAGCTCCTTAACTTTAATTTGGGTTTAACTTTTTTTACCTGCCTGTTTTGCCTCTTTGCGGGCCATGTAATCAATTCCGGCATTTGTTCCGGCCTCCTGTCTTCCGGTCAGGTGTTCTGTAAGGGATTGTCTTGAGCCGTCAGAATTTTTCTGCTTGAATTTTTCAAGCTGGCTGTGAGGGTTGAAGCCGCCCGCGCCGCCGCCGCCCGCTGCGCCTCCCTTGGAACTTAACAAACTTTTTGTCAAGCTGCCTCCGGAACTTTTCAAGCCCTCCATAGCGCTATTGCCGAAAGAGCTCATAACCGCACCGAATTTATCTTTTCCGCTGCCGCCTAAAAGACCTGCAGCTCCTCCGGCGGAGGCAGCTTGAGTGATTGCACCGGCAGCGCCGAACGTACCCTTAGCCGCCAAACCGGCTCCCTTTCCGAATATCGCGCCTACGGCGGCCCCGGCTCCGGCTGCTGCACCGACTGCAGCACCCATGTTCAGCGTGGGAGTTCCGGTTAAAAGCGCCGTTGCCAAATTGGGGCCCTGCTTGCAGAGCAGAAAATAAAACACGCATAAAAATACTTTGCTTACGATTTCTTCTATGGCGCCGGTATAAGGAGTAATCGCCATGCCTAAAAATCCGTAAAGCGTCAGCAAAACACAAATGGTACAAAACAATAATTTCAGAAAAAATCCGACTAAAGCGCTCATAAATTTTTCGCTTAAAAACTTCGTACCGTCCCATAGCATAAAGGGGAGCATAAGGACACCAACGCCGGTGACCAGACAATACTCCAAGGTACAAATAAAATATTCACAAAGAGCAAAAATGCCGCAAACAACTACGCAAATGGCGCATAAAAGATTAAGAATCAACTGGGGTAATTCCCAAATTCCGTACTGCGTGGATTTGTCGAGAATCGCGACTACGGTAAATAATATCATTTTAAGTGAAACATTCGGCGACAAAAAACTGTGTTTTTCATCAAAAATTTTTTGCGCGAAAAATTCAGATATATTTGTCGTTCCCAACGCCTCCATGATTCTGGTTTGTGTGAGCGACATACGTTTTTCGTCTGCTATATCCCCGGCTACATCAAATGCATTATTTATATCTTGAGATGTGGAAT
>JAITXS010000124.1 GCA_031284645.1 Spirochaetaceae bacterium
ATGACTTTGCCCATGACGGAATTCCTTGTGTTTTGATAAGCTATTGTGCTTCTTTGAAATGGGAACTGCGGCCTAATATCGAATTAACAAGGTTCTTTACGCCGGGGTCGAGATTTTCATCTTCTTCGCTTTTATCTTCCGGGCTCAAGGTTTTTATATAGGGAATGCCGCCCCGCTCGGCAATAAGGTCATTATCCGTTATTTTTTTTTCGTCGGCTAAAGGAGCTGTTTCAAAATCCGATTTTTCCTCTAAAGCATAGCCGCCGGATACCGTGTCGTGAATATCAAAGAGATCGTCTTCCGGTGCTGAAATAATTAAATTGATATCTTCGCCGAAATCATGCTCCGGTTTTCTTTCTTTAGGCCGGGAGAATTCTATGTCCATTGCTATTTTGTTGATATCCGTGCCTTTATCCGGATCTTCAACGATAGCGGTAGCGCTCTGCTCAATGGGATTCGGCAGCTCCTCCGGGCTAAGCACGGCTAAATCAGTCTCATCGACTTCCTCAAATTCTTCGACATCATACTGCGGATCTGTTTCCGGTTTTGTTGATTCTTTCATGATTTTTTCTTGCGGGGGAAACAGGTCTTCTGGTCCGGCTGATGGCAGCGTTGTATCGTTCCCGTTTTCATCAAACAGGCCCCCGGACATCATAAAATCACCGTACAATAAATCATCATCAAAATAAGTATCATCGTTGGCGTCTTTCGTGTCTTCAAAGGGGTCGTTTTTTAACAGCCTCATGGTTCTATGTATCTTTTTCTCCATTTTTTTCTCCAATTTTACCCAAATGAAACAAAAAATAAGCGCCCCATTTTGTCCGCTTGACTGCCCCGCGTAATATTAGCATTATCGAATGAAGCTCGGCAAGCCGTAGCGGGAGAAAAGCCTTGATTCTTATTTTTTAAAAAATTGCAGGGATGCGAAGCTAAAAATCTATTGTCCCGGGATTATAAGACATTAACTATCTTTCTTACACAATAATTTTTTACTTCCTCCACAAGCTCCCCGCTGCCCAGCGCGGGTTCTAAACGCTTTATCGCCGCAGCTGTCGGCAAAATAGTCGTAAAAATAATTTTTGACAGCGGCGAAAGATTTTTTATATATGCATCAACATTTTTTTCTAATTTTGGCAGACCTTCAATTTCCTGCTTGTAATTCAGCAGGAATTCTTTTGGACTTATCCGGCTGTTTCCGCTTAAAAAACCCCCTCCTGCCTCGTTATTATGTGCTAATGTGCCTGATAATACATCATTGTGTTCGTATAGATGAACCTGAGCTCCTGCTCCTTTAACAAGATGCATCCTGCACAACGATTGCTTTGATTTTTCCTCAAGATTTTTTCTGTACATTTCAAGAACACGAGTTTCATAATAATATGACTCTCTGTTATCAACACGTTTTAATGTTTTATTCTTAAATAAAAAATCACAGAGTTGGGATGCGGAAGGAGCAAAACGGTTTTGTCGTGTATTTAAATACGGATAAAAAAACGCTCCTTTTGTATATGCCTTTCCCTCAGGATAAGAAAAATCCGCACCGTAAATTTCAATTGTTTGAGCGCCAAGTTTTTCCGCAAGCGATACTGCGGCATATGTTACATTTGCCCCGGATGTATCAATAAAAGTAAGTTGTTTAAAATAGTTTGATACATAGTTTGCCAACGGATGAGCACTTGCAAAGAAGATGCTTTGCAAAGATCGCGAGTGTAAAAGCGGCGGGCTTGCTAAATCAAGAAAAAGCGTAATATTCTCGGTATTATTTCCCAAAAAATGCAGATAACTGATATGCTGGCAATCAATAGAAAGGATAGCATCCGGTTTTATGCCCGCGTTCAACAGAGATCCTGCTGCGGTATCTGTTGAAATAATATAAATATCCCCCTGCTTTTTTTTTAACTGATCAAGAGAGCTGTCAAGCGAGGGGCCTGCTGCGCAGATTGCTACATGAGCTTTTGGCTCAATGCGGTCACATTGTTTTTCCGTACTAAAAATATTACGGATAATATTCGAAAACCACCGTTTGCCGAAATATGCTTGCACCGAATAATCGCTTGATACTTTTTCAAGTGCGCGCTGTATCGTCTCGCGTACCGGAACAAAATATTCATCACAGTCACAACGCGGCCTAAGCGGAATAATTCGTATGCCATTATGAAGACAGGGAAAGTAATGTTCGATAATATAATGCTCTATCTCCTGTTCCGACGGATCGTGCAGCAGGATAAAACGCGGATCAGAAAATAAAAAACTATAATCTTTTGAGCACAGGAGTTCCGCAAGACCGTCAATATCATAATCAATGACCATTACTTTCTGAATACCCGGTTTTTTTAACGCAGACTCGGCAAAAAATCCGCCGCCCAAGCCCAAAAAAATAATATAGCCTTCGTCCTTTATGGTTGAAGTTAATTTATCAGCTTCTTTTTCAGGTGAAATAAGGCTGTGCAAAAGATGTTCCGTACCGTTTTTATCAACAAAGGCGGGAATTGTTTTTTGTGTTTTCCCTTCGATAAAGCGATAATGCTTACGATCTGTTTTTGCCGATAATAGTTTTGTGTACAGAGGGGGATTACAGATCGCAAGGGAGATCATGTTTTTGTCAAAAAAAGAGCTGTTCTGCCTCATCCATGAATGGTCCATCGTTTTTCTTTATCCGATAAATAAAAGACACGCGGAGGATACTTGAGCGCTTCTTTTTTAAACCAATCTTTATATATTCTATACGAATCGCCTCGATCGAGCGCTTCTGTTCTTTGATAACACATACTATAATAAGGATTAAGCCTGTTCGCATCTTTCGATAAAAGGATATCAAACGCATACGGACGGGCATGCGATCTGACATCGTTATTTGCAAGATCGAGACCGCTGATATATATATTCCCTGTTGTCCACAATAAAGCGAAATCTACGGCGCTTGCCGCGACCGTGCCGCGTGAAGGGAGTGCGTATGGCGGAAGGCCCGCTTTTTTTAACAGCTCATTTTGTTCCGGGCTTCCGTCCCCAAAGAGCAGTAAGGCCGGCATTGTGTGTTTCTTTTCAATATCCGGGGTGAACCCTGAAAAATCCGAAAGCAGGGCCGCATTTAACGATGCTGCCACTACTACATTTGTATAGCTACCGTCTTCTTTCATACACTCTCGTATAATTGGATAGAGGTGTAAACGCGCCCAATTCCCGCCGTCGCAGCTGATAATAATATCAGGGACAATATGATGATACGCAAGCATCTCAATTGATGATGACACGGCAAGTATATCGTATTGCCCTTCTGCCTTCATCTTTTTTATGGCATATATATCATGTTCCAACGAAGGGCCTGAGGCGCATATGATAATATTTTTATTATTGCATGACTTTAAAAAAACGCTTTTTTCTTGAGAGCTTGCCCGTGTTTTAATGATGGCGAGATTTTTCTCCGCATTACGCTTCCAGCGCCCGCTAAAGTGTAACATGCTTCTTGTATTCGCATCGGCTCTTTTTATAAAATCAACTGCTTCTGTTAAGAGGCAGAGATAGCTGCCTGCGTTCAGGGAAAGTGCCGCTCTCCATTCAATTATTTTAATTTTATCAGACTCAATATCTTCTATTTCTTTTTCTAAAAAATCAGCGCAGCTTATACCAGAAGAAGGTGACCATTCCGCATCCGGTATATTGTTCTGTAAATAGAAAGATGATGTATTGGAGAGCATATATTCATCAGCTATATGCAGGCTGATAATTTTTGCCGAAGGGCTTTTTTTTCGTAAATAGGGCACAACATAACACAGACCGCATTCAATTAAAATAAAATACGCTGTGTTATTTTGTAAGGCAAGCGATTCGATATACCGTTCCGCTTCTTTTTCAGGGTTATATACAGAGTGCAATGCCCGCTTCTCTCCCCTGAGCGCAAAGCGGCAGGCTGAAGAAGGGGAATGCGCTCTCATTAAACAAGACCTAATTCCTTGAAAATCTTTTTATAAGTTTCAAATTTTTCGGAAGCGGCAAACTCCCTGATTTTTTCTTCGGGCAGGGATTCTAAAAGTTCATCCAGATAGACCAGCAGAGTTTTTATCTCATTTTTAAAATTTTCATCGTTAAAATTCTCGTCATTTTTAATTTCTCTGCTTGCACCCTGCTCCTGATCGAAAGACAACGCTGTCGTATCTGTTTCGCCCTCATCAACAGCGTCCAGAAGCGGCAGCTCAAGATATTCGCCTTGATCTGTCTGTTCAATAAGCTCTTCATGAAATTCAGCGATTTCGGGAATAGACGCAGCTTCCGACTCAAGGGGAATCTCCTGCTCCGTAAGTAAGTCGTCTTCCAGATAAGGTATTTCCAATTCCCTGGTTTCTGCATTTACTTCGAGTTCGGGAGCCGTTTCATATTCCGGTTTAAATATGTCGTCTTCACGCTCTAACTCGACAGAAACAGCTTCTTCTTCCGGAGTATCAATACTTTCACCGTCAAGCTTAAAAGGCTCGCCGGAAATTTCAGATGATTGGGCATCAGCTGAGACATTTTCCCAAACAGCATCCTCCGACTCAATCAGGGGAAATTCATCCGGCAATGGCAGGTCGAGTATGCGCAACGGATCATCATCCTGCAAAGCATGTGCTTCGACTGTTTCCCCGTCAATAGTGACATCGCTCTCTTCCTGAAATTCACCTAAAACTTCAGCAGGCTCCTCAAAAACCTCAAGTTCTGTATCGGACGTCAAAGAGACTTCGTTTTCTGTATCTGCGGACGGAACCGGAATACTATTTATTTCGCCCTCATCTATATTAACATGGATAGCCTTGTCGAGTTCATCCATACTAAGCCCTGCCCTTTCAATGGCGCGGTAAAGCTCATCATCGGTCAAAGCAACCTTTTCTTCTTCGTTTTTATCTTCCAGGGGCAAAAGCTCCTCCGCTTGCTCACCAAGCGCGGGCTCACTCTTATCTCCGACACTCTCCTCAACAGAAGTTTTTTGAGAATTTTCCCGAATTGTTGAGATTTCATTTTTAAGCGTACTTAATTCTGTTTTTAATGCGGAAAGCTCGTCTGAAATTTTAAAAAACAACTCCGGTGGAATAGTGGTGAGGCCCTCGGAATTGACCTCTTTTTGTTTGGCAGCAGAATCCCCGGCAGCTGATTCAGGGGGCGATTCCTGTTCGACAGGCTCGGTCTCCTCGTTTTTGGCAGGTGTTACATCGACAAGCGGATCCCCTATATCAAATATAATATCGTCAAAGTCTATGTGCCGAGATGTTTCATCAGAGCCAATTTCCGTAAGCGGAGCGGATTCCGCTTCCTCTACGTCTGCTTCCGCCGCATGAGCTTCATCGGAATAGTCAGGATTTTCTGCAAAAAGAGTATCAAACTCAGCGTTACTCTCTTCGATAATGCTTGAAAATTCCCCGTTTATTCCGGTTTCTTCGGCAAAGGAGGGTGTACTTATCGTATCCTCAAGCAATTCGTCAAAGTCGGATTCGTCCTTGTTCTCATCAGTAAAAATATCTTCAGGATCATTTTTTACCCATACACCATACTCATCAAGCTCAAGATCAGACCCGATATCGCTTCTGTCAGTGAAAATTGAAGGTTTTTTACTGCGTTCCATACTCCCTCCTGCGGTACAACGCTTTGCAATTATACAGGACTTTTCCCCGCTCAAGGCACAGAAAACACCGCTTTCCCGAAAAATCTCAATCGTGTTTTTAGATGCCTTTAAAAACAAAGCGCACTTTTATCTTTTCTTATCGGCTTATCTTAGCCCTAATATGAGCTGCCCTGCAATGGGGACGGTTCATCGGGCAGTATAATACGTACGGATTTCCCTGTTTAGATATTTTTCAACCTTTCACCTGATACTTTAAGAAGTTTACGTATCGTGCCAAGCCCGCATATATCCGCAGCCCTTTTGGCAATATCCCCGCAGGTACGGGCATCAGCCAATGCGTTATGTGCATTGTATATGATACCAAAATTTTTCGCTAAAACAGGAAGCGAATGAGAATTCATTTCGGGCCACGCAAAACGAGCAATCGCCAGAGTACAAAAATATTTCAAGTCCGGTTTCCGAAGCCCGTAGTATTCAAGCACCGCACGAAGAACCCCCATGTCAAAAGCAGCATAATGAGCCGCAAGCGGCAGATCGCCGATAAAAGGCAGCACAGCACTTTCCCATATTCCGTCAAAACATGGCGCGTCTTTTACATCTTCCACCGTAAGCCCGTGTATATCCGTAAAATCAGGACGTATATAAAGCTCCGGCGGACGTATCAGGGAGTAGAAACTATCCACCTCTTCCCCCTTCCGGAATTTCACCAATCCAACGGAACAGGCGCTTTCCCGTGAGTATTGAGCGGTTTCAAAATCAATAGTTACAAAATTCATATACCTTGCATCCTTTTCGATAGTATACACTTTTTCCCCAAGTAGCTAGCTCTGATCAGAACTATACCCAAAACCCTCAAAGATGATACCATAGTCTTACGAGAAATTTGACAACTTTGCCGTAAAGAGAGTTCATATGAGAGCGACACGGGCAATCATTCATTTGGATAATTTAGTCCACAACATAGACGTCACGCGGACGCATATAAGCGGCACAGGTAAAACACCGTTTATCTGTATGCCGGTAAAAGCGGACGCGTACGGGCATGGTGCCGTGGAAATCTCGAAAACCGCGCTTGAAAGCGGCTGTTCGTA
>JAITXS010000138.1 GCA_031284645.1 Spirochaetaceae bacterium
CGACAGGTATTCTGCTACCGTGTCAGCCAAAGAGAAAATAGACCGGACTCTCTCCGATATGATATCTCTCACCCTTTTCCTCATGATGTTAGTTTATGATGGATGGCGGGTTTTTGTCAAGCGATCTTTAGCACATCTCATTTGAAAAGCATATACCTTAGGGTTATGGGTCTGGGGTAATAGGGTTTAGCTTTTACCAGAAAGCCTGGACCGTACCCAACTCTCCTTTCCTCCAGCTTCGGGATGAGCGGTGGAGTTCTGATCTCTCCAATACCCTCTACCCTTAACCCTACTACCCTTGGAATATCGCTTTAGTGGCAGTGTCCACCCCGAAGAGGGCCGATATCTCAAATGTGAAGGCTTCCCGACCAAGGTGAGAGGTAAAACCCTTAAAAAACCCAATAGGCTTTTTTAAGGGTTTTTTTTATTTAAAATTTATCCTACTGCCTTTTACACTTGCTTCTGTGTAATTTTATAAAATGCACTTTTTTTGCAGATACATTAAAGCAAAAAACACACGGTGCACCATTTCAAAATGAGGCGTTGCGCCGTTTCGGTATCTTTTTCGATGAGGCACTGCGCGCCCTTGACATTTCTCTTTTAATTGTGTTATATGAGTACATAACGAAATTAAAAATCGGTATTCCGGTTTTTCAAGGAGAAAATATGGCTGCGGCAAGTAAAAACGCGCGTACAACGAGTACTACCCAGAAATTTTTTTGTTCCTGCGGTGGCGAGGTCAAAATGAAAACACTTTTCGAGAACGGGAAAGTAAAAAATCTCGCGGAATGTGAAAAATGCAAGAGGACCGAGCGTCGGCCCTCAGATTTCAAATGATTTAATTTCTTGTTATGGAGGTTTTGTTTTGGCAAAGAAAAAGAGTTCAGCAGAAAAACGGCATAGACAGAGTGAGGAGCGGCGCTTGAGGAATAAGTCGGTTAAGACGGCGCTGCGGACAAGTGCAAAGAAAGTTGTCGTTTTCGTTCAGAAAAAAGAAGGTGAAGATGCCGCTTTGGCTCTTAAAGATATGATTAAACGGATTGACACGGCGGCCCGTAAGGGGATCATTAAAAAGAATACCGCCGCACGTAAAAAATCAAGAATGCAGAAGCTCTTCAACACATTGCAAGCAGTAAATTAGGTTTTGATGATGACAAAGAGCTTCCGTTTCCTTTTTGAGGCTGTATGCAGGACGAAAAATTCACAAAAGCCGATATCATCGATGAAATTTATGTAAAATCGGGGTTAAGTCGTCAGGATATCAAGTTAGTATTTGATATGATTTTTTCCGAAATCAAGGAAGCCCTTGTTAGCGGGAAAAAAATTGAACTTCGTGGTGTGGGCACATTTGAGCTAAGAATCAGAACGGGAAGAAATAAGGCAAGGAATCCGCGTACCGGAGAGACTGTACAGTCTTATCCGCACCGTGTCGTTATCTTCCGTCCGGGACAAGATTTAAAGCGCAGCGTTTGGGAAATAAAAGAAGAATCCCTGTCCAAAGATTTTTCCGGCAGCTTACTTGTTAAAAAAAACGAGAGCTCGTCCGGTACAGACACCATAGAATAGAGCAGTAAAACGCAGATTACCGGCGTATTCTATTGAACAAGCATCCCTGTTGAATAAAACCAATGAAGAATTCCGCCAGGCTACGGCGGGTTCTTTCATTGGTTTTTGGGGATTCAGTCTGTAATGTTTCTGAATCATTGATCGTAAAAATTCCTCTTGTTCAAAATTTTTTGAGATCTATGCCCTTGACCTGTTTAAGGCTTATTTCCCGAAATTTGCCAACATTGCCTGCGCGGCTGCGGGATTGCGGCTTAGTTTTGACATCTTTTTCATCATACTACGCATCTTTTCGAATTTTTTAATAAGACGCCCGACTTCGGCAACCGAGCTTCCCGAGCCTTTTGCTATGCGGGAACGGCGCGAAGGGCCTATAATCAAAAAATTAGCCCGCTCTTTAGGGGTCATTGATGAAATAATAACCTCGTGTTTTTTTAATTCAGCTTTTTCTATATCTTCCTCACTCACTTTACCCGCCATACCGGGGATCATTTCAAGCATAGAGTTGATCGATCCCATTTTTTTAACAGCGCGAAGCTGGGTAAGATAATCTTCCAGAGTAAAGTTTTCTTTTTCGATTTTCTTTTGAAGGGCAAAGGCTTCTTCTTTATTCATCACCTCTTGCGCTTTTTCAACAAGACTGACCACATCTCCCATGCCGAGAATACGGGATGCGATGCGCTCAGGGTGGAATACTTCGAAATTATCGAGTTTTTCACCGGTACCGATGAACTTTAGGGGTTTTCCGGTAACGGTTTTGAGCGAAAGTGCGGCCCCTCCCCGTGTGTCTGAATCGAATTTTGTCAGAATAACACCGCTTAACCCGATTTTTTCATCAAAGGTCTTGGCAATATCAACAGCGGATTGACCTGTCATGCTGTCCGCGACAAGCAGACACTCGCAGGGATTTGCGATCTTCTTGAGACGGAGGAGTTCCTCCATCATCGGCTCATCAATCTGGAGTCGTCCGGCAGTATCGACAATCATCGTGTCGATCATATTCTTTTGCGCCCAGGAATAGGCATTTTTGAAAAGTGCTATAGGGTCTTTTGCCCCGTCCTCGCGATGAATCGGCGTGTCAATCTCTTGTGCAAGCACAGCAAGCTGTTCCGCAGCTGCGGGGCGCACCAGATCGCAGGCCACAAGCATGGGTCTGCGTTTTTCTTTTTTCAGACGCAGCGCAAGTTTAGCCGAGCTTGTTGTTTTACCGGAACCTTGAAGACCGAGCATCAGAATAACTGAAATTGTGTCCGGCGGCCCGAGTTGTAAATCCTGTTTAGTGTCCCCGAGATATGATACTAACTTATCGTGAACTATTTTGATAAATTGCTGTCCGGGATCGACCGCACGGAGAACTTTTGCTCCCTGGGCTTCCTCAATCGTTGAATTGACAAAACGGCGTACCACCCTGAGATTAACATCTGCCTCAAGCAGCGCGGTCTTGATTGTCTCGACAGCATCGGTAATATTTTTTTCGCTGATTGTGGATTTTCCTGCCACAAATTTCAGCGCATCCTGTACTCTCGTGGTTAATTTATCTAACATAAGGCCTCACATTTTTTTATATTTGCTGTTTTAAGAATATCAGAACTATACCCAAGCCTCTCTTTTGCCATGCCCCTTCTATTTGATATTAAACAAGACATTGTAGACGATAAAAAAGACCGGCGCGGCAAGGGCTATCGAGTCGATTGAATCAAGTATACCGCCGCGTCCCGGGATAAGGGTGCCGGAATCTTTAACGCCGGAGCTGCGCTTGAGCGCGGATTCAGCGAGATCCCCTACGATCGAAGCAATGCCTGTGGTTAAGCCTAAGACAATACCCGATACACCGGAAGAAAATCTTTCGGCATTGAATACCTCAGGCTGCCAGAGAGAAGCGAGAATGCCAACGGCGACAGAAGACGCAATACCGGCAATAAAACCCACCAGGCTTTTATTCGGGCTTGCCGCGATAATTCCCTTGCTTTTTCTGCCGAATAAAATACCAAAAAACCAGGCCATTGCGTCATTTGCCATAACAATGCACAGAAATGTTACAATAAGAATGGTTTGCGCTTGTACGGAATCAGAAAAAGTACTCATAAGGATAATACAGCCTAAAAACAAGCCAGGGTAGAATATCACGGAAAAACCTGCACTAACACGTAAATCCGCATCTTTAAGCTTTTGTGCCGGTGAAAAAGCACACCTGATTAAACAGTACGAGGCGCAGAGCAGCACTGCAGCCGCAGCAAGAAAGGGCGTCCAGTTAAAACTGACATAAAGGGTAAAAGCAAAGGGGGACAGCCCGCCGAAAACAGCGGCTTCCGCCACATTGAGTCCCGGATTTTTCTTTTTTAAGATATTGGCGAATTCTATTGCACCCAGTACGGAAAAAATAATCACGCAAATGTTAAGAGCAAGATGACTTTTTTGAGGAAACAAAAATACAACAGCAAGAAGCGCCGGAAGTCCTATGATAAAAATTATCAGTCGTTCCACAATATTTTTCATTTTGACACCGCTCCAAACCGGCGTTCCCGCTTACCGTAATCGGTGATCGCGTTTTTAAGATCTTCTTCCGTCCAATCAGGCCAGAAAAGATCGGAAATATAATATTCGGAGTACGCTCCTTCCCACAGAAGGAAATTACTCGTTCTAAACTCACCGGCAGTTCTGATGATAAAATCAGGGTCCGGAATATCAGGATTATCAAGATAAGCGCTTATCATATCCTCGCTCACAGAGGGCAGGCTCTTTTTCGAATCGCCATCCCCGCTTTGCCCGAGCATTCTGTTTACCGCACGGACAATCTCGTCACGGCCTCCGTAGTTCAGCGCAAGGACAACCTGCATCCCATCGTAATCTTTCGTGTCATCACATGCTTTGTTGATTTCGGAGGCAATATCACGGGGCAAGCGATCCATGTCACCGGCATATCTCACCCTTAGACGATCCGTACGATAATGGTCAAGCTCGGCGACAAGATAGCGTTTAACCAGAGAAAGTATAAAGTTCACCTCAGATTCCGCTCTTTTCCAGTTTTCAGTCGAAAACACATACAAAGTAAGGTAACGCAGCCCAAGTCTGTTGGCGGCCTCAACAATCCTGCGGGCTGTTTTTAAGCCTTCAAGATGCCCGTCCGTCCGTTTAAGCCTGCGCTTTTGCGCCCATCTACCGTTCCCGTCCATAATGATACCAATATGAGCCGGAAACGGAGTGTTTGGCACGGGGGAGTCTGTCATGTTCTCCTTCCCCATATTTAAACCTCGGTAATCTCTATTTCTTTCTCGTCTACAATTTTCTGAACCCGATCAATATAGCTATCCGTTAATTTCTGAAGTTCGGCTGAGTCTTTACTTTCCTCGTCTTCGGTAATTTTGCCATCCTTAAGGAGCTTTTTTAACTCGTCATTACCATCACGGCGGATATTCCGGATGGCAACCTTACCCTGTTCTGCGGCAGCCTTTGCCTGCTTAACAAGCTCCTTGCGCCGCTCTCCGGTAAGAGGCGGAATCGCAATACGGATAAGTTTCCCGTCATTTGACGGATTAAGAGAAAGCTCTGATGAACGGATTGCTTTTTCAATTTCGCCGATTAAAGCCTTGTCCCAAGGCTGAATCACGATAAGGCGCGCTTCGGGCACTGAAATATTCGCAACCTGATTAAGTGCTGTCGGCGTTCCGTAGGCCATAACCTTTACCTTGTCAAAGAGACTTGACTGCGCCCGTCCGGTACGGATACCCGCGAAATTTTCCTTAAGGCTTGCGATGGTTTTGTTCATCCGTTCTTCGGATGTTTTAGTAAGTTCACTACTCATGTTTATCCTTCATGTATTTCCGTAGATTTTACGGACAAGCGGATTTTCTTTAGCGCAGCTAATGTACAGACAGCCATCAAGCGCCAACTTTGAAATAGATGATAGTATCAATCTTAAGATTCGCTCCGACTTTTTTACCCGCTTCGCCAAGAGCTTTAGCAACACTCAACTTGTCGTCTTTAACAAAATTCTGATCAAGAAGACAAATCTCGGCAAGCCATTTATTGATCTTGCCCTTTAAAATACCCTCAAGCACATTCGCCGGTTTTCCTTTTAGTTTTTCATCCGTTTCCATTTGTTTGTGAAAAATCTCTTCCTGTTCTTTTATTCTTTCTGCACCAATATCTTCTTTTGAGATTGCTGCGGGATTAAAAGCCGCAACATGCAGAGCCAGATCATGAATAAAAGCCTTAAGCTCCTCATTTTTGAATGAGTCCGGTTTATCGGACGAAACAACAACCACAACGCCAATCGCACCGTCACCATGAAGGTAACTGTCGGCATACTCGTTTTCCCCGACTTTTATCAGCTTAAGGCGCTTTAGAGCCATATTCTCACGGATCTTTGTCGCCAAATCCTTCACAAGACCATTAAGCTCCTCATTCGGTTCTCCGTAACCCTTTTCAAGAGCACGTTCAGCAATGAGTTCGCCAAGCTTGATAAACTCGGGATTACGGGCAACAAAGTCAGTTTCCGTTGTAGTTTCAACAAGAACTACCTCGTTCGCTTTGTGCTTAATCGTAATTTTCCCCTGATTCGTCGCCCGCTCGGCGCGTTTTTCAGCGGCGGCAAGTCCCTTTTCTTTCAAGAACTTTTCTGCTTTCGCCATATCTCCGCCGCACTCCGTAAGAGCATTTTTACATTCCATAGGTCCGGCCCCGGTTTTTTCACGGAGCGCCTTAACATCTGCCGCTGTAACAGCCATATAATTTCTCCTTCAAAGAATAAAATAAATGAGTGGAAACCAAGTAAACACCCCCTGTTTTGTGTCGGGCAGACAAAGAAATAAAGATGACATTGTTTCAAACAAAACAGGAAGCGCCGACAAATTCCGTGTGTTTTGTGCAGGGGAAGTCTTCCCCCAAAAAAAACGTATGCTTCGCATAAGGCTCTTCCCTCTCTTCAAGGGACTCTCGGGCGCACCCTCGACCCCTCGCTTTCACCGGGGAAAAGCCGTACACAGCAAAACAGGTGCCGGAAAATCGTGTAAACACAAAACACGGATTCCGGCTTTTACACCTGTTTATACGCTTCCCTTCCTATTCTTCTTTGTAGACTTTCTCAATATCTACAGGAAGACTGTCTTCTTCGCTGATCTCCTGAACCGGTACCGGCGCGTGTACCGGAACGGTTTTTTCTTTGTAACTTTCGATATCAATTTCTATATCTTCTTTTTTAATCGCGGCGTCCGTGCCGAGGTTCTCAAATTCCTCGTCTTCTTCCCCAGCCTCAATAATACGCAGTCCGGCATCGTTATCCTCATCCACAACTGCGTTTGCGATTATCTGCGTAAAGAGGGTAATAGCCCGAATTGCATCATCATTACCGGGAATAGGGTAGTCTATACCTTCGGGATTACAGTTTGTATCAACAACCGCCACAATCGGAATATTCATACGACGCGCTTCCGCGACAGCAATTGCTTCTTTGCGGGTATCAACAATAAAGAGGATACCGGGCAGATCCTTCATTTCTTTAATGCCGCCCAGATTTTTCTGTAATTTCGTACATTCTTTTTTCAGCTCGGCAACTTCTTTTTTTGTAAATTTATCGTAACTACCGTCAATTTCCATTTTTTCAAGTTTTTTAAGCCGAATAAGGGATTTTTTGATAGTCGTGAAATTGGTAAGCATACCGCCAAGCCAGCGGTGATTCACATAATACTGACCGCAACGCTCAGCTTCTTTTTGAATAGCCTGTTGCACCTGTTTTTTTGTGCCGACAAAAAGTACGGACTTTTGCTTCGCGACAGACTCGCGAACAGCCGCGTATGCTTTTTTACTTGCTTCAATGGTCTTTTGCAAGTCAATAATGTGGATACCGTTTCTTTCGGCGAAGATGTATTTCTTCATCCGCGGATCCCAGCGTTTCACCTGATGACCGAAGTGCACCCCCGATTCAAGCAGGTTTTTCATGGTAACTACTGCCAAAGCAGCCTCCTCTTCCGTTCCGCTTTGCGGAACCCCTTCGATAAGTCTCACACGGACAAGATGATTTCATTATCCCGTGCGGAAATTTACGGAATTAATTCCGTATAAAGGTAAGGATAACACAAGTAAACCCGCAAGACAAGGGTACGCATTGCCTAAAAAATAATCTAGCCGAAAAGGGGTGGTTGCCCAAGAACAAAAATCTAGCCGAACTTAAGCTCATGAAA
>JAITXS010000154.1 GCA_031284645.1 Spirochaetaceae bacterium
AGCCCCATCGCGATACCGGCGACAGGCTTTTTCATCGGGACGCCGGCAGCGAGCATGGCAAGCGTACCGCCGCAGACCGAAGCCATAGAGCTTGATCCGTTGGACTCCATAATCTCCGACACAACGCGGATCGTGTAGGGAAAATCAGTTTTTGAGGGCACCATTGCCTCAAGCGAGCGCCGCGCAAGATTGCCGTGACCGATTTCCCGTCTACCGGTTCCCATGCGCCCGACTTCACCAACAGAATAGGGCGGAAAATTATAGTGAAGAATGAAATTTTCCCGTTTATCGCCTTCAATGTCGTCAAAAATTTGCTCGTCAAACACCGTGCCCAGTGTTGTTACTACCAGCGACTGAGTGTCCCCGCGGGTAAAAAGTGCCGCACCCTGAACACGGGGAAGACTCCCTATTTCACAGTTGATGGGGCGAATATCCGTGGTACCACGCCCGTCTACACGTTTCCCCTTGTCAAGAATTGCGGAACGAATTATCTGGTATTGCATGTTTTCGAAAAGGGCATCGAAAAGCTTTTTCTGGGTTTCATCCCCAAGCTGTTCCTTGTATTGTTCAGCAAAATCGAATTTAACTTTATGAAATGCCGCATGACGGCTCATCTTCTCGGGAATAAAACAAGCGGCCTCAACAAGCGGATAAGCGGCGTTTTTAATCTCCTCTGCATTCCGCAGTACGGCGATGTTTTCTCCAAGCGGGAGTTTTTCCTTACCGGCAAGTTTCCTCAGTTCATCCTGAAGCTCGCAAAGCTCTCTGATAACTTCTTTGCCTTTTTCAAGAGCAGCAAGCATAAGATCTTCGCTCACTTCTTTTGCCCCGCCCTCAACCATAGTGATACCTTCTCTCGTTCCGGCAATGACTATTTCAAGGCTTGATTTTTCGATTTCCTCGTAACTCGGATTAATAACAAGCTCACCGTTAACCTGACAGACACGAACACCGGCAATCGGTCCGTTAAACGGAATGTCCGAAATATGAACTGCCGCCGAAGAGGCGATAATTGCCAGAATATCAGGCGGATTAATCATATCGGTAGAGATTGTTGTCGGAACAATCTGAATTTCCCTGCCAAAGGTTTTTTCAAAAAGAGGTCGCATTGGGCGATCGATAAGACGGGAGACGAGGATTTCTTTGTCCTTGGGACGCGCCTCACGTTTGATAAAGCCGCCGGGGATTTTTCCCGCAGCATAATACTTTTCGTTGTAATCAACTGTGACCGGAACATAATCAAGTCCCTCAATTGATGATGACGAACAACAAACCGTAGCGATCACTACGGAACCTCCGTAACGGGCAAATACCGCACCCGCCGCCTGTCTTGCGATCCTGCCGGTTTCTAATACCAATTCTTTACCGGCGATTGTTTTTGTGACTTTCTGAATCATAATTTCCTTAATAAAAAATAAATAAGTGTTACGTATCCTTAATTATATAAATTTCAGGCAGCTTCGGTTTAAATGTAAGACGGGACAAAATTTATGCAATAAGGATACGAAACACCCTTGATTATATGGGTATACGCCGACTTTTCATCCGTATCGCACACGATTTGTGCCGGGTACATTGATTGCCCGACCGCCGGCGTGGCGGAGAAGTCTCGTCATACTACGGCAGGCAACCGCATATACTCCGGCTTTGCCTGGCTTTCCATTTTTACTTCCTTAAACCAAGTTCCTTGATCAGTACGCGATAGGCTTCAATGCTTGTGCGCTGAATATAGTTTAACATTCTGCGCCGCTTACCGACAAGAATGAGCAAACCACGCCTTCCCGATTTATCCTTTTTGAACCGCTTGCAATGCTCGGTGAGCTGAGTGATCCTCGCAGTGAGCAGTGCGATTTGAACTTCCGAAGCGCCGGTATCCTTACTGTTTTTCCCGAATTTAACCACAAGGGAAATCGCTTCGTCTTTGCTTAATGCCATCTGTAACTCCTCAATATTTTTTTCTAACCGTGAATTGTCCTGATGAATACGGGCTCAGTTTTATTCAAGCCGTGTACATGTTGTCCACCGCAGACATTTTTTTATTTGCGGTATTAGCGTAGAGGCCGCCCCAAAAGACGCTCCGCCGTCTCCCTGTCACCCGAAGCCAAAGCGCCGCGGATCCGCGAGGAACTAACCGGCACCCCTGAGTCCGCAACAGGCTCAACAATTTCACACTCTATCCCAATCTCATGACACCATGCCTGAATTTGCGATGCGCCGAATACACCCTTGTATCCGCACTTAAAGTCTTTACCAATCGCAAGATAACGCATACCCGCATTCTTTGTCAGAATTTTTATAAAATCTTTCCCTTTTATTTTACCGAAATCAAGAGAAAAGTCAATAAGGAGCGCGGCGTCTATCCGGTACTCTTCGAGAATAGCGATTTTTTCTTCAAGACTGATAATGTCTCTGAACTCCTGCTCGGGACGGAGCAAGCGGCGGGGGTGTTGTTTAAAGCTGACGACAAGCGAAAAAAGTCCTTTTGATTTGATTTTTCCGATGAGCAGTTGATGCCCCCGATGTACGCCGTCAAACACACCGATAGTAACAGCACTTGCTTTGCTTATCGGTTTTTTGATAAATTCCTCCCAGTCGAGAATGTACATACAAAACTAATGTAACGGAAATCGGATTTTACGACAATGAGATCAGCGCTTACTGAGATCAGCGCTTATCGTTTTGAAACATATCTTTATCCAAGGCCGGTGGATCAAACAGGAAGGTTTTTTTATTTTACATTTCAATATCGAAGGGTCGTAGGGTTCCGGGTTTAGGGTATTGGAGTGATCAGATATCTTTACCCCCTACCCGAAACAAAGGGTTAGGGGAGTTAGGCACGGTACAAGAGTACTAATAAAACCTATACCCTATACCCTTGCCCCTATTACCCTATTTAGACCCTCTACCCTACAACCCCATTTTTATAAAAAGCAACGCTGCCGTAATTAATTACGGCAGCGTTGAGTTCAGTTTGTTAAAAAAATAACGGCACGTCTGGATGTTCACCGCACCGCTATTTGTAACTAAAAAGATTGCCCTATCCTTACGATACGGCACCCTGATATTTTATATATCGGTTTTTTATCGGGAAGCTTTAGAATTTTACTAAGGTGAATTGGACATCCGGGATTTTTTGTTATTTATAGATGCGAAGCCTTGGCGACTTGTGAAATTCGGTGTCCCATATTTGTAAGCGAGACCTGTTCCATGACATGCCCCATCTCAAAGGCGACCCTGGGCATACCATAAACAATGGCACTGGATTCATCCTGCCCAAGTGTTAAGCCGCCTTCACGGTAGATTGAACCAAGCTGAGCCGCTCCATCGCGTCCCATGCCGGTCATAATCACCCCAAGAGCGTGATTTCGATATGCCATCGCGACAGAGGCAAAAAGCACATCCGCCGAAGGTTTATGCCCGCTGACAAGCGGCGAGTCGGTAAGATGAATAATTCCGTGCACGCCGATCGACTTTTCAACTTCAAGATGTTTCGAGCCTTCGGCAATGAATATACGTCCGGGAACCAACTGTTCTCCTTCCTCGGCCTCTTTTACTTCAAGCGGGCAGATTTTATCTAAACTGCGGGCAAATTCCAGCGTAAAGCCCGCCGGCATATGCTGTACAACAAGGATCGGCACTTTAAGATCCGCATCAAGATTGGCAAAAACAACCCGCAGGGCCTCGGGGCCGCCGGTTGAAATACCGATTGCTATAACATCAACCCTGCCCGGTTTTGTAATCGGTACAATTTTTGCAGCGACCGGAGCGTGAGGTGCGACACTGGCTACCGGCATCGGCGGAATCAGCGCATCAGGTTTTTTAACCCTTTTATATCTGCCGCCGTATGCAAGGAGCAGCTCCGCAACGCGTTCTTTTACTTTGACAACATCCACCGAAATCGAACCGGAAGGTTTTGTTATAAAATCGCTTGCGCCAAGTAAAAGCGCTTCCATTGTAACAACAGCGCCTTTTTCCGCGATAGAGGAAAGAATAATCACCGGAATATGGATACCGCGTTTTTTTCTTTCGCGTAAGAATTCAATACCTGACATTTCCGGCATTTCAAGATCAAGACAGATAATATCAGGGTTCACCAGAGGGATTTTCTCAAGCGCGACTTTACCGTTTATCGCAGTATCAATAACGTGCAAGCCCGGTGTTCCATCGATCATCGTGCTTACCAGTTTTCGCATTAACGCAGAATCGTCAACCACCAAAACATTAATATTGTCTGCCATTTTATTCTCCTGTGAAAATTAATATCACGCACCGGAACACTGAAACAAAACCCGGGAAAACACGGAGCTTGTGATCCGGCGTTACCCCGGTGTGTTTTATACCCACTTTTTATAGAGGGTTGTCCACTGCGTTTTTACAAATTCGAACTTTGTCTTCATCCCAAAGAGAGATTCACTGTGCCCGATATAGAGAAAAGCGTTATGCGCCATTGAATCCCAGAAATGATTCACAACCTCGAACTGAGTAGGCTCATCAAAATAAATCAACACATTTCTGCAAAAGATAATATCAAAATTCCGCCAGGGCGAAACGTTTTTTAGATTGTGATAGTCAAACTTGATATGGGATTTTAAGATATCCTTTGCTTTATAGCCACCGGCAGCCTCATCAAAATACTTCTTTAAGTAATTGGGAGGAATACCGGAAATTCTGGTTTTTTCATAAAAACCTTCTTTGGCAGTCATCAGGCATTTTAAACTGAGATCGCTGGCAACGATCTCGAATTTCCACGGCTGCGGGAGCTTGTCAAGCAAAAGCATAGCTATTGTATAAGGTTCCTCGCCCGAAGAACAGCCGGCGCTCCAAATTCTGAATGTAAAATCGCCCTTGGCTTTTTTTACATTGATTAATTCGGGGACAACAAAACGCTCTAAGGCGTCAAAATGGGGCTGATTCCTGAAAAACCAAGTAAGATTTGTGGTAATCGCGTCAAGAAAAAGTTTTAACTCTTCTTTATTTTTTGTAATTATCTCAAAATAGGCTTTCGCGGTTGGAACACCACATTCCTGGAGTCGTCCGCGCAATCGTTGTACAAGAATCGGCTTATTTGTTTCGGTGAAGTGGATGCCGCTTTCCTTATAAAGGAGATTCCGAAAGTTTTCGAAATCCGCATCAGTAAAAAAATTCTCATCAAGCATACAGGGCATTTTATAACAGCCGCCATTCCTCTGTCAATGGGGCGCAACAAACTTATATCAATTCATAATTCTTTGTCTTGTAAAGAGTTGTGAAATCCTTCGGGAAATCGCAATAATTCGTTAATTCATTATTATACAATGAGTTAACGAATCCTGTATTTTCAGACACGGGCCGCAGGGTTCCGGGTATGGGGCTCATATCTCAATAAGAACTATACCTCAGGCTCATACACTCAAATCAACTTGCCCATCTCGAATTCGGATACACTTGGTTTTTATCCTGATTTCTGTTATAATACATTTGTGAAAAGGTTTTTGCTTTTTTTTATAGTTTCGCTCAACGTGATATCTTCCGCCTTTTCGGAAGGAGAGCATATTTTTGTGCGTTTTATTCCGTTTACCGTGCGGGATGTTGGTCTTTCCGAAGCAAAACTGATTGAATCTTTAATTCTTTCCTATATTTCTGATATTGAGAATGTTGTTGTCTATATGGATCCGGACGCAGGGGAGGAGCCAATTACCGGCGGTTTCTGGCAGGAGGGCGGGGATTTTTCAGGTTCCGCAGAGTTTCCGGTAGAGAGCATAAAAAACAGGACAAGCTTGCCGCAGTATATTTTAAGCGGAAGTATCTATGTTGAAGATGAAAATCATGTGCTCTCGCTTGATTTTAACCATCTTGACCGCGATGAGTTTATCCGAAAAATTGCCTTGTATAAAAACACAAGTGAAATGGCGCTTAACGTCCGTTCAATTATAGCGGATTATTTTCATCAAAACACACAAAATATATTGACAGAAGATGAAAGCGCGCTACCACTTAATTATCTTGAGATTATCGGTACATGGCACGGAGGTGATGGTATAGAGCTTATACGTTTTTCCCCGTTCGGAAGGGCTTTGGCATATTTTTCTTCAGGCGTGACTATGGAATTAAGTTACTCTGTTGAAAATAATACGTTGATTGTTGTGCAGCAATCGCCCAATAATTACCGTTATTATTATCCGTTGCCTGCAACAATCGCGGAAAAACTTGCTGAAAAAGCTGAACCCGTACAATGGAAGATGTTTTTGTATAACAAAGGCAAAATATTACGGGGCATACGCATTTCAACAATTGTGGAATATGACAAGGCTCATCTTATCACAAATATCATTTTCGGCAATATTAAAAAAGAAGAATGGACAAAACTATCGTATTAACATATTTTTTGACTGCTTTGAATTGGCGGGTTATGTGTTTTTTATATAACGGAGAATATCAACAACAACGATACTCAGAAGCATACAGACAAAAATAATAATTGAGATTATCAACAGTGTTCTATTGGGAACAGATTGTGGTTCCGCAGGGATATACATGTCTCCCGGTTCAATGTGTTGTTTGAGAAGATCCTGTCTTCCTACGATTTTGATAAAACGCTCGTCCCCGGTACCGTAGCCTAATTCACGCGCATGAACAGCAATAGTATCAAGATCGTTCTCCAGGGCTTCTTTTTGCCCAAGAAGTTCGGAGTGGATATCTTGCAGCTTTTCAAGATTTGCCAGCTGTTTTTCTCGTTCGCTGTTTAGTTGATCGTATGCTGAGATGCCCACGCCTCCTACAAAAAACGAAGAAAAAGCATAAAACAGAATTGCGATCCATAGGGCCGCAAAATATCTTAGGAAAGTCATGTTATAATTATCGGCGGGTTTCTGATAATTCCCCTACCCCAAACCCAAAACTCCACTACCCTTCCTTCGGGGTATAGTTCTTATCAGAAAGCCTGTACCGTAGAATATGTAAATTTTTTAGAGTGAACGGTAATCATAGGGGATTCTTTCTTCCCCGTAAATGGTTGCAAATTGATTGAGGGCAGCCCTCCCCCATACGAAACAATATTATAATACGGAATTAAATGCGCACAATGCTTGCATTTTAACGTACACAATGTTGTAATAACGAGTTCCACTTCGTTTATATATGCGTTTGTTTTACCAAATACACGATTTGCAACGCCATAAAAACCAGAAATAAAATTTATATTTATGTCCATTCTGACACTTCCTTTTTTGATACATCCCAGGGAATATTTCCATTAGGTGATGTCATATTAGATTTACAATATCTACAAAACTTCTTCGGTTTACGCAAGTTCTTTAATATTTTTGTTATATTTTTTGCCTTGTATATATCAATACTATCATCGTCGCAAACACGAAGATTAGTTTTAAAGTATTCATTAAAATGATTTATATTTGGTATAACGGTGCAAGTAAATAATTTACCGTTTTGTAAAGCCACACATCTATTTGCTTGCCAACACTCCTTAAAACTTTTTTTATAATTTTGTCTGCCGTCTAAGTCTAAAAACATTTTCCACATAAACTTTGCTTCTTGTGAGTCATAATGTACATTAACATTGAATTTTTTTGCGACATGTTGTACTGCATCATATTGTATATTTATTGGATAGTGGCTAATCGTTATTTCTATATTGTTTGTTTGGCATTTTTCCCAAAAAAGATCACTTTGTTTGCGTAATAAAATACCATTTGTAACAAGTTCAATTCGGGTCTGTGGAAAATATGTTCGTACAATGCCAAGAATTTCTGCCGCTTGCGGATGTAACAACGGCTCCCCGCCCAATATTCGGATATGTTCCACTTGTTTGTTTGTCAAAACAGAAAGACGCTGGATATCATTGTTTAGACGACAAGAATTTATGTATGTTCTTTCGGCAAGAGGCGAAAATACACCGCACCACTTACAATTTAAATTACAATGCTTTGTTAGATAAATCTCAAACCTGTTTAGTTTTTTATGATTCCGAGTTTTCAGAAAATTTACATGCAGAAAATTTACTCTTTTAGACTTTAATTTTTTGTATATGCGTTTTAATGTATTGCGCCATGTTTTAAACGGTATGCAAACACGCAGTATCTTTTTTACCAATCTTTTAATTTTCTGTTTAGTTGATGGTTTTTGATAAGAAATAGTAAGCGGAATATTTATCAATTCATCAGTTTCTGCGCAAAATACAGTTTTTCCTGTTAATCCTGCGATTTCAAAGGCCTGATCTCTGTTGCTTTCATAAAATAACATAGTATTCTCCAGTTTTTTATAAATTTCTGCTTTGAATTTACCGTGCATTTTTAAGCGAATTCTATCTTCTTTTGATGGTAAATCCAACATATACAGATATTCGTATTGAACGTTATTCTTTTTTAACCATTCTTCCGTTTCTTTCCGGTATTTTTCAAGCCTCGATGTTACCAGCGCATGTATTTTATAATGCGGTATATAAAGAGGTTTTGCGTTTAGTATAAAATTACGGTATTTTTCGCCGTCATCATTTTCTTCTTCTGTTGGGTCAACACATAAAACACCGTCAATGTCAAAACAGGATTGTGTAATATTGCTGTGATTCATATAATTCCACTGGAACATGCGCGGAGACGGCAATGTTGTAAGCGCAATATCAGGTATATTTTCTGAATCAGGATAAACATAAACTGCCGTATAATACAGTTTCTTTCCGGTCAAATCTATTGCAGAGATTGCCTTTTTTGCTGCTTTCATGGAATTACCTGACCACAAAGAATCATCAACAACAAGAATATTAGTTTCGGACTCTTTTATCGGTCTTGCACCATGCGATATTTTTAATCCATTTATAAATTCATCCAACGAACAGACCCGTGTATTTAAAGCGAATCCTATCATATAAGCCGGTATCATGCCGGAACGGGGAATGCCGACAACTAAATCTATACAAGGCGGTATTTTGTAGAGATTTTGTTTTATATCCAGCAGTAAATTCTCATAGGTCTTATAATTTAGTGTCATTTTTTATACGAAATCTCCAATATGGACAAAGCATGATATAAAACCGGACAGATTTATATATCTATTAGATTTATATGCCAATTTTAATAGATGTTTGAAGCTCTGTCAATCTATCAGATAAACTAGCCTATATTTAAGAGAATGGATAAATTATTAGCGGGACAAAATTTACGTAATGCTTTAGGCAGGAATATCAAGTTATTCCGGTTCCATCGCAAACTTTCTCAGGCTGATTTAGCTGAAAAAGCCAATATCTCGATTACTTTTTTGAGTGATATTGAGAGGGGGAATAAATGGCCATATCCTGAGACTTTAACCAGTCTGGCCAAGGCATTGAATATTGCTGTTTATGAACTTTTTAAGCTTGAATCGGATATTTCAAACGATGTAAAAGATAGGATGACCAGATTTTCCGATGATATTCTACGAATCTTAAACCAATCAATACTCTCCGTCCGGCGGCAGTATCTCCATGAACTTGACGAAAAAGAAGGCTCAGGACAGGAGGATTAAGATCCCGGGCCGCAAGGCTTGTAAGCACGGGATTCTTTTCAAGAGACCCGTGCACATACAAAGATGTCTATGTTTTCTGTCCGAGCCGTGCCGCTTTCGCAAAGATATTGTGCACATAGCGGACTTCGGATTCACTGAGGCCGGCACGGGAAAATATGTCACGAAAGAATTCATGCTGCCCCTCCCGTCCGCTATGCGTATAAAAGCCTAAAGATGCCAGCGAATCACACAACGAATCACAGAGCTTGTCAATTTTTTCCCTGCCAACCGGCATCCATGTACCGCGCGTGAGCTGCGGACTTTCTTCCGAAAACGCAACGGCAAGCTCATAACAATATATCTGCGCCGAATGAGAAAGATTTAACGAAGGAAAGGCTTCATTTGACGGAATGTGCGAGGCAAAATCACAAAGGGCAAGCTCATCGCTTTCAAGACCGGTGCGCTCATTGCCAAAAACAATCGCGGCAGACACAGGGGGCCCATCCTGCCGGATATTTTCCCCGTCGCCTGTATTTCCCGACGCCGCCCCCTCCCCTCCTCCTGCGGGATACTTTTTTAAAAATAACGCCGCCTCGCGCGCTGTAAGTGTAATGTCCTTGCGTTTTTTCCCCCGCCGCCTGCTTGTACCGATAACCACCGCGCAGTCTGCAATCGCATCATTCAAATTTTCATAAAAAGACGCCTCTTCCCAGATATCCTGCGCATGAACCGCACGCGCGCGGATTATTGCATCATCCACATTAGTCGCAGACACAAGCCGCAGCGAAGAGAGTCCCATATTTTTCATGACGCGGCACACCGCCCCCATATTCCCCGGTTCCGAAGGACGGCAGAGAATAATCACGATATCTTTTAGCTTCATAAAGATAAGTATATACTCACTATATGGTATCGGGGAAAGTAGACAGGGCCGACAATAAAAAAAAGGTAAACGCTCCCTTTAACGGGAAAAAAGCACTTGTTATCGGCGGCAGCGGCGGAATAGGCGGAGCACTCTCTCAAGCCCTCTCCTGTGCCGGTGCGGAACTTTTTATTATAGGCGGGACATCAAAAAAGCGGCTTGAGCGGACAGCAGCCGGAATAAAAAAAACAGACGCTCCGGTCCGGACACTCCTTATGAATCTGAACGAAGAAACAAAAATCCAGGAAATCCTTTCGTTCTGTCCCGAACCTGATATTTTAGTCTGTGCGTACGGCCCGTTTTTACGAAAAAACTTAAACGAAACAGACCAGCACGATTGGGGGAAAATGGTTGCACTTAACCTTATCCTGCCCGGCTCCCTGGTTTCCGCCTGTCTTGGCGGGATGATGAAGCGCCGCTGGGGGCGCATACTCCTTTTCGGCGGCACCAATACCGACACAATCCGGGCTTTTTCAACGACCGTAGCCTACGCCAGTGCGAAAACCGCGCTCAACGTTCTTGCCAAGTCGGTGGCAAAAATTGCCTCAAGCTGTAACATAAGCTGCAATGTTATTTGTCCGGGCTTAACCGACACCGAATACATGGACAACGAGTCAAAACAGTACAATAAAACACACGCCCCGGGCGGCAAAGTCCTAACAATAGCAGAAATCGCGTCTTTTGGCCTTGATATACTCAAAAACCCTGCGCTCAACGGCGGTATTTTCCCCATAGACCACGGCATCGTTTTATAGCCTGAGGCAAAAAGCAGGGTATTCCAAAAACGAACAATTTTAGCCTGAAGCAGATCTCCGGTCAGTACAAAACTCTTTACCCGAAACCCTAAAATTTATACAGCATCATTGTTTTTATATAATAGTTATTGTAATACTGCCCCAGCTCGCCCTGATGGCTTCCGGCAAAGATGCCGGCGGATAATGCAGCTTCGATCTCTCCTCGTGTCCAGCTAATACCGGGCATAATATAACAATCCATGTCTTCAATGTCCCAGATAATTTTTGCCTTGAATTCAAGTTCGTCACGGAGAATTTTTTTAGAAAGTACTGTAGTAATACGGGTGAACGTTATTTTTGTTCCGGCTTCAGTATCAAACGCAGGATTACTTTTGATCTTGTCATGCATAAGGATAATGGCCTCGGTCGCTTGCATATTAAGATTGATACCCAAAAAAAGATCATGGTCAAATCCAAAAGACCACCAGATACTCGGATTATACACCGCGCCGTTGCTTCCGGCCCAGTCGTCCGTCATATTCGCGGCAAGCTCTGTGCGGACATTAAAACCCTTGATCACTTGTGCATAATCTATACCTACCTGATGATATTGATTGTATTTTATAAGGGGCATCACGGAACTAAAATCAGCCGCTGTCACCGGCAGGGGAACAAGGCCCTCGACCGTAACGGAGGGTTTGGGCAAGCGGCCGTAGTAGTACTGAAAACCAATATCGGAAGACCCAATAGTTGTGGTAAACCGGAGTCCGGCTTGTGAATAATTTACCGTATTTGTCGAAGGATAATACTTGCTAATATCTTCCCCTCCCATTGCTCCCTGCACAAGCTGACTGATTGCCGCCTGCATAGATGAAGGATAAAGATCCGCGATAGCTTCCGGTATCTCGGTAAACTGCTGCGGCATCCACCTGCCCTGATTCGCGTATTTGTTCCCCTGAAACAGGGGGATAAAAACCCCCTCGATTTTTGTAAAGCTGCCGGCATTATAGCTTAGATGCAGCATGGGACGGGCTATTTTTATCGCGAGCAGATCGGACATTTCACTTAAATCCGAATAATCCATAGGATTTATAACATCAAGCGGGCCAAGACTATCCGCTTTGCCCCAGCTTAATTTCCGAATGCCCCCCTCAAAATTAAAATCGCCTAAATAAAAACGGGCGTATGCCTCATCTAAACTAAAAGGATTAGTCCATTCACCCGCATCCAATTTCGGCTCTATTTTCAGATTGATTACCGCATCTGCCGGAGAGGATTTTGCCTCGAAGTTTAATCTGCCTTTAAAAATATTTCCAAGCTCAAGCTTGGACGGCGACTTAAAATCACTACCATAGCCAAGCAATTGCGCCCGCGCTTCGCCTGAAATTTTCAAGGCGAGCGGGAGGCCGCTCCCGGCGGCTTTATCGTCTGCGAATCCAAAGCCATCCTGAGAAAATACGAGAACACTTACAAAAAACATGGAAACGGCAAGGCCGGTTTTTTTTATCATCACTATAATTCCTTATATTAAAATCATCCGTTCTTATTCGATTACTTCATCTATTTTCTGATAAACTTTGGTTTAATGCCCTCCATCAAAACCGGAATAACGGTAAGAGACACCAAGGCGCTTATTCCCATTGTTTGTGCGATGAACATACCTAACTCGCGAAGTATCGTGAATTCCGATAATGCAAGAACGGCAAAGCCCAAACCAACCGACAGCGCGTTGATAACAATGGCTAAACCAACTGTCGAAAATGTGTTTTGCAGGTAAGGGCCGTTCCCGTTGAGTTTTTGATATTCCTGTTTATAGATTTCCATAAAGTGTATGGTATAATCAATGCCAATACCCACCGCAAGGCCCGCGATAAGAGAAGTACCGATATTCAATTTTATTTTCAGTAGAGACATAACGGCAAAATTAATCAATATCGAAACAACAAGAGGAACCAAGCCAATACAACCGGCAACAACTGATTTATTCGCTATCATGATGATTAAAAACACGACAAAAAGGGATAAGAAAAGTGAAATGACCTGAGAATCGACAACCAAATGGCTGAGCGAGTTTTCCACCATAGCCGGACCGCCGATGATCGGCCTGATATTGTCCGGAAAATGCCCCTTAATATATTTGTTTATCATATCTATCGCACGCTGAGTATCTGTTGCGCCGACCGTACGAAGCTGGATGCTCATTTTTATTGCTTTTGGCTCAAGGGGATCATTTGCGTAAGAACTTATGCTGCCGCTGATAAGCGCAAGGTAATTCGCGACTATGCTCTGCAATTCTTCGGGAGTGTTTTTCCCGTAACGCTCCGGCGGAAAGGGTATCTCATAATACGATGCACCGTTGTAATTTACGATCTTTTTAAGCGAGTCAAAAACCTGAGCCGAGCTGGGATTACTCGTATTCCCGCTGCTCATCGCTTGGTCTAAAAGCCCCATAAATTGCCCGACACTGTATGTTTTATCCAGGATTTTTGCTTCTTTTACGAGGGGCAGTCCGGCATCCGGTGCCTGGGGCAAAGCAGGGCTTGGTGTTCCGCCCGAATCACCAAAACCAAAGCCAAAACCGGCATCGGAGACGGGGGAGACGGAAGCCAAAGGAACATTCCTTTGAGTGCGTTGAATTCCCGCAGGATCTTCATTCGCGTTAAAGACCTGATTTACCCGCTTTACCATATCGGTAAATGCTAAAATCTTGCCGGTTTCCACGCTATGTTCACTAAGATAAATTTTAAGGCCGTCCATAGCGAGCAAAGGCTCGGGCATTAAGAGAATTTCAGGGCTATCTGCCTCCATCACCAGATTGACGACTTTAGAACCGCCGAATTTTTCTCTGATGAATTTATCAGAGCGGACAATTTCCGTGTTCACCTGAAAGTATTCAATAAAAACATTGTCTACTATCAGTTTTGTGACCGCGATGGCGGAAAACACAGTGACAACAAGAGTTGCGCCGACAACAAAACGCTTTTTACGCGCTACGCTGAGCAAGATACCGGTAAACGCGCCGCGCGCTGTTTCATGTCCCCCTTGTTCCTGCTCGAAGACTTTCATCGGTTTCGGGCCCCGGATCATGAGGAGCGCGGGTATAAGGGTTAAGGCGACAATAAACGAAGCACAGACCCCGAAACTCGCAAAAATACCCCATTCCTGTATGGGAACGACCGTGGTAAAACAAAATGACGTAAAGCCGGCAAAGGTGGTGAGCGCGGCAAGGAAGACCGACTTCCATATACGTTTGAGCATGGAGATAACAAGCTCGTTATGCTGAGTTCTGCTTATGTTAATCTGATTTTTTATTTCACCGAGATAAAAGGTCATAACGAGTATGCCGTACGCACTGCCGACAGCAATTAAAACAACGGGCAATACCGATGAGATGATCGACAGCTTCATGCCGAAAAGGGGCAGCGCTCCCATAGTCCAGATTGTCGCAACAATGACGGTGAAAAAAGTAATGAGTACGGCCTGAATACGGCGGAAAAAAAAGAATAAAATGGCCAAAACCACGATAATGACCAGAGGAACAAGCAGAACAAGGTCTTTTTTCATGTATTCGGTTAAAGTCGCGGTAATAACCGGCATTCCGGTTACATAGACAGTTGCACTTGAGTCAAACATTTCATGGGCAAGAGATCGAATCTGCATGTATTGCGTAACTTCTTCTGATTTTTTATTTGAATCATTGGAAAGATTTAAGGAAACAAGAATCTGAGTCGCGGTAAAATCATCGGAAACAAGCGCTTTGCTGTATAAATCCCATGAGGACACACGGTGTTTTAATTCCGCTATCTGTTCCGTGCTTCCGGTAAAATCATCCCCGACAAGCTTTTTAACAACAATGGAATCTTCCTCGGCAGTAATATAATCAGCATTTACAATTGAAGTGACTTCTTTTACGACATTCATCAGCTCAATGTGCTGAACAAATTTTTGAATATTCCTGAGCAAATCCGGCGAGAACACTCCCCTATCATCCTGCTCCTGCTCCAAAGCAATCAAAATAAAGTTGGAGCTGCCGAATTCATTGTCAATATAATCCGCCGTTTTTCTGGCCGGATCATCTTTCGGAATAAAACGGTACACATCATTATCAAAATCGGATCGCGGCAATTGAACCGCAAAAAACACCGTTATAAGAAACAGAACAGTTATAATTATCCACGGATGCCGGTATATCTTCCCCATAAACTTCCTCAGGCTGAGAACACGTTCTCAAATATAAATTTTTTATAGCCTAGTGCGGAAACAGGAAAAGTTCAAGCGAGATGAAGAGCAGATAAAAATTATTGGCATAATAAAAAATCCTGTAATCCGAAACTTAAGACCCTCTTTTGCTATACAGATCTACCCTCATGTCCTACTATACGCTTATTACCGCATCTTTTATTTTTTGTGCAGCTTCTTTATCGATCAGCTTTTCTATAATGGCAAACGCAAAATAAGCGGCCGTCCCCGGGCCCCGGCTGGTAATGATATGATTATCTATAACTACCTTGTCGTTTTTCCATTCGCTGTTTTTAACTTCTTTTTCCAGACCCGGATAGCAGGTAAAATTCCGGCCCTGCAAAAGTCCTTTTGGAGCAAGCACTACAGCAGGGGCAGCACAAATTGCCGCGATCACCCTTCCCCGAGCATTGTAATCTCTTATGATTAGATCCAGTTCTTGTGATGCGGCAAGATTCGGCGCGCCGGGTATACCACCGGGCAGTACAAGACAATCAGCTTCATCCGTATGTATATCAAAAATCAGGCTGTCCGCAACAACAGGAATTTGATGAGCTCCGAAAACAATTTTTTCTTTGCTTATCGAAACCGTGATGACTTCGATGCCTGCCCTGCGAAGATAATCAATGGGGGTAATTGCCTCGACTTCCTCAAATCCGTCTGCTAAAAACACAAAAGCTTTTTTTGGCATAGCTGCCTCCTTGTATAGTTGTAGGAAAGTTATTCCTTTTTAAAAAGCGTATTTTAGTATTTCCTGTCCCAAGTATCTTTGCGGTGACAGAGAGTTTTTGCTTAATAACGTGTATAGTGTTTTTGCTTTTTCATAATCGGCGATTGTGTCAACCGTGATCCTCTTTTCGGGGAAACGCCATTCTTTCGGGGCAAGCGGTCTATGCAGAGCAAAGCGCTTCCCGTTTGTGTAAAGATAGGGACAGACATGTTCCCGCTCAGCTTCAAGGACGGCCTTCTCTTCCGCACAAAGCAGGGCTTGAACGGAAACAGACTCAACTCCGGCACCGTGCGGAAGTCCCTCGTAAGCGGCATAATCCGCATCAAGCTCAAGGGCTTCCCCGTTTATCCGTGAAGCGGCATCGGCAAACACAAAGGGATTATCGCCGGTTGCCCGAATAATTCGGGCGTATTTATCGCGTTCAATACCGAAATGCCTTATCGCATCGCAATAACGTTTGAGCACATCTTTTTTTGATCCGGCAAAAAGCGCAAAACCCGCGCGGGAAGCAATCGGCGAAAAATTTTCAAACGAATCCTCGGGACAAGCCAAAATATATTCATCACAGGGAATGTTTGACAAGGCTTGGAGTACGCGAAAGAGCATGGGCTCTCCTTCCAAGGGAAGCAGCGCCTTGCCGGGAAGACGAGCGGAATCAAGCCGCGCTTGAAGGATTAAGGCCGTCATTCCCGCGCCTTCCATTCCTGCGTAAGCGCTTTTGCCGAGGTTTTCCAGTTAAGCCGGTGTTCATACACCCAGTGCCGTGCGTTTAAAAAATAATGAGCCGCATTAAGCGGCCCCTGTCCCGCTTTGAATAAAAAAGTAAAAAAATTCTTTAACGGCAGATGGGCGTAAAGCTCCTTAGTATCCGTATTACACCTTAAAACAGGCGATAAATTTTTTAAGAAAAAATGCCAGTAACTTTCATCGTATGTTGTATCTTCGATTTTTTTAAAGCCTTCATAGCGCAGACGGATAAGCTGAGTACAGCGGATTTGTTCGCCCCAAAGCCATGCGCGGAACCCGAAATCAAGTAATTGCCAATGCTCACTTTTTATTTCCGTATCAAAGCCGCCGAGATCAAGAAACCGTTCCCTATCATAGATACCAACAGCGTCATAAGGATAAAGAGAAGGCATATCTTCTTTCCCGGGTGAAAAACGCGCTATCTCAAATTTCTTTTTTATCATCAGCGGCCCTGACGCAGTGGGCAGTGTCTCAAACTCAGGGTTTTGGAAAACAGGAATCGTACACAATCTTTTATACCAGCGTTTTTTTTCATTATCGTGAACGACTTTTTCCGGCGGCAATACAATACGCTCGGCGATTTTTGCCGCAGTTCCGCCGTAAAGGATCTTTAAATCATTCCACAAGACAAAAAAGAGCGGGCTTTTTATTTCGGATACTGCGATATTGATCTGTTCTCCGATATTCACTGTTTCCGATAATAAAATAAAGCGGACAAACGGAAATAAACGGGAAAGTTCATCAAGATCATAATGCTCATTGGGGCCTTCTACGGAAACAACATAATCAAAACCTGCTTTGCCCAATTCATAAAAAAGAGAACGGCGCGGATAGCGGACACCCCGGTTCAAAAGAATAGCCGAGACGCCGCTGCTTCCTCTGTGTTCGTTCCCGCCGACAACGGTGTATGCCGGAACCGGATTTTCGATGAGGGAGGCCGCCAAACGCTTTTTGTTTTTATCGTTAAAAGTTGTAGGTATAATATTCATCACATTTTTCACAAAAAGCGCCGTACTGCTCTATACAGTGCTTGTGGTATAGCCCCCCGCCCCGCTTCCAGATGATATCGGGATCTTCATTTACTATATTGCCCAGCAGGTAATTATTTTTATCCGTTGTATCAGTTAAAACAATTGTTTCCCTGCAACAGGGTACGGTACCGTCAATCAATATAGGCATATCACGCATAATATGCCAGCAGGGTTGACGGTTTACCGGACTTATATCACCTGCCCGTAAATCCTCAAGGGCCGCACAAAAATAATCGTATTTTTGAATGATAAGCGCAATCTTTGCTTCTTTCCAATAATGATAAAAACGCTCAATGTCATCTTCGTTGCCTTTGCAGCGCAGGGCTTGAACATACACATTGCCTTGAAAAACTCCCGCGATTTTTTTGGTAAAATCAACCGGCACATCAAGACTAAAGCCGGGTTCCCGGGCGTGTAAACTACTGTAACGAGCTGCGTTGTTTGTATCAAGAGAGATTATCCATGAAAGAGCCGCCATGCCGTCTTTACGCGGGGCGGCATTTTTTACCAGAGCCGCAATCTTTTCTATATCATTTTCACTCCATGCAATACCCGTACTTTCTATAATTAACGAGAGTTCACGGTGTTGCAGCACAGCTTCAATAAGTTCAATTTTTTGCGGATGCAGGGCAAGCTCACCCCATAATGAAATATCAATAACAGCCTCTCCGGCCCAATCAATGATTTTCTGCAATATCGCCCTGAATGTATCCAACGGCATATCTTCCTCGTTGTTTCCCGCAGCGTCTTTTATCATTGAGTTTACGAGTGAAGCGCGATACTCCTCTTTGGCGTAGGGGCAGAGGGTACAGCTATGCGGACAGCGGCTGGTAACCATGATTGGGAAAAAATGAGGCAGAGTACGCAGTATCTCCGGCATGTTGAGCACTAATTCTTCCGCGCTCAGGTAATCGTTCCATCCTGCCTTGATAAAATTTTTTATTAAAAGCACATTACGTTTTGAGTCGGCTGCCACAGTGATTCTGTAAGAGCGCAGATCAACAGGCGATATTTCTGTTTCGATATCAAATGAATTAATATCTTTTTGCAGGACAGAAAAGATACTCTCCCGCCCGACGGGTGTTTCCCCGCCCCCGTTTAATTTTAACAAAAGTTCCGCGCTTTTCGGACTTAGCAATTCCGGTGCAAGACCTACAGGCCAACCATCGGCATAAGAGTATTCCGCGGCATAACGACTATGCCGTGCCTCAAGTTTTTCGGCTAATTGCGGATCAAGAAAAGGAGTATCTGCCCATGCAACATAGATCAGGTCAAGATTTTTGCCGGCCCGGACTATCTCCTGTAAAAAATCGTTCGTATTCCACGTTTCTCTGCGGACAAGCTCTATCTCCTTGACGTCTGCAGGTAAAAGGTTTTCGTTAAAATCATTTGAAACAAGGAGTATGACTTTTGTTACTCCTTTAAAAGCAATCGTTTTTCGCAGGGCAAGCACAAAAGAATTATTGCCGTCCCCGAGGTCTTCAAATGCGTATTTGTTCAGGCCGCCGCCATAGAGAAGCGCGCATGCTTTCATATCGTTTAATTATCGGCAACAGAAAGCATTTTTTAAAACACAGCGCAAATTTCATGGGTAATTCGCACAAAAACACATAAAACAGGCCCAATAAGCGCATTTTTGGCCGCAGGAAGCGTTCTCTCTTGCAGGAATACCTTGACAGGGCTCAAAAAAGTATCATAGAGTTTAAAAATTAAAAGGGAGTAGTTGTAAAGATTAACGTCAATTACGGGCAAAGAAAACCGTTAAACTTTGACTGTGTTGGGTAAAAAGACTTTTAATGTAATTCTTCTATTTACAGAGAAGGATTGCGTTAAAAGTTTTTTTTCTAAGCAAATCTAAGCAAAAAGGAAACACTGATTATGGGCTCATTGGAAATTCTCTTAATCGCTGTAGGCTTGTCGATGGATGCCTTTGCCGTATCAATTAGTTTGGGTTTGTCGGTAAAAGAGTTAAAACTAAAAGAAACCCTGATCCCCGGCCTGTATTTTGGTTTATTTCAGGCATTAATGCCGGCTGCGGGATATTTTGCAGGCATACATTTTGCAAATAAAATTCAAAACACGGAGCATTGGATTGCATTTGCCCTGCTTGGTTTTATCGGCGGCAAAATGATAAAAGATAGTTTGTCAAAAGAAAGCAGCGAAGAAAAAACGGGCAGCTATTCATTTCATTTTACAAAAATGCTGGTTTTAGCAATTGCGACAAGTATTGATGCATTAGCCGCCGGAATAACGTTTGCTTTTTTTAGGGTCAATATTTTCAAAGCTGTCATGATAACCGGTGTAGTAACATTTTTTATATCAATATGCGGTGTAAAAATTGGTAATATATTCGGAATAAAATTTAAATCAAAAGCTGAATTTATCGGTGGAACAATTCTTGTTTTACTTGGCATAAAAATAGTGATTGAGCATATTGTTTAAGGCAGGAACCCGGGAAGGGGTATCGAATTGACGGCGGCCGATATCCGCTCAAGCTGCCTGCCCCGCTGTCCTTAATACTCAATCACGGGAAACCCTGCTGCCTGTGGCTCCATTTACCCTCTATTTGTATATTACAAGATATCAGATTATATCCCGAATTCCACAACGCAGACCTTCACCTTGAATTTTATCGAAAATTTTATTAGATTATATGTCTGTCGGGATGGAATCACTCTCAATGGAGGATTTATGGGTAGTACTAAGAGCATCACATTGGATGCCCGTTCAGAATGCCTGGAATACGTGGTCGACTTTATTGAAACCGAATTAAATGCCATTGCTTGTCCGGTCGATACACAGATGCAGATTGAGCTTGCCGTGGAAGAATTATTTGTTAATATTTCAAATTACGCATACAAGGGACAGCCGGGCAAGGTTACCATTTATTTTACTCACCCGAACAAAAACATGGTTTCTATCACGTTGCTTGATAACGGAGTCCCTTTTAATCCTCTGGAGCAAAAAGATCCCGATGTCTTTCAACCATTGGAAGAAAGAAATCCCGGAGGTTTAGGTATTTTTCTGGTCAAACGAACTATGGATGATGTTTTATACTACTATGATGGCATCTCCAATACCTTAACAATTAGTAAGGCATGGTGATTTTGGAGGAATAAATGACCATTGATGAAAGAAAAGACGGCTTAAAAACTACTCTTGTGCTTGACGGGAAACTGGATACAAAAACAGCTCCCGCGCTTGAATCAATATTTACGAATCTCAATCCGATAACACGGGAAGTGATTCTTGATTTTTCAAAGCTCACCTATATATCTTCATTGGGCTTGCGCGCTATTTTACAACTTTTTAAAAAAATGAAAGCGCATAACGGGAAGCTTACTATTATCAATATTCCCGAGAACATTCGCAGTGTTTTCGGGATGAGTGGTTTTATCCAGGCTTTTGTCCGCGATGAAAAACTGGCGATTATCGAAAAAGAAAATCATGGGAATGATGTTGTTTATGCGTTAAATGGCATACTTGATGCGGAAACATCGGTGATCCTGGAAATAAAATGCACGCAGCTCTTAAAAGAAAAAGCTGCGTTAAATCTTATTCTTGACTGCAATCAGTTAAGCTCAATCAGCGAAGAGGGCTGTGAGGCGATTACCGGAATACAAAACGAATTTTTATCCCGAAAAAGAACTTTCGGTTTAAGAAATATTCCTCCGTTTATCCAGAAAAAAATAACAAAAAATGAAAGTTCTAGTCCAAAAAAAGATGAAAACGGGGACGAAAGCACAAGACTTGTCTTTATCGGGGAATGGGAATTCATTGACCTGCCGGTATTTAATGAGGAATGGAAAAACGCCCACGATGCGGTAAAAACGGTTATCCTTGATTTTAAGAAAGCAAGTAATATTACGCCGGAAGCTTTTTCAAAAATTATGATGCTTAAAAAAGACGGGATGGCTATGGGAATAAGTGTTGATGTACAAGTGTAATATACGATGAAAATTCTCGGGATAGAAAGCTCATGTGATGAATGTTCCGCGGCTGTTGTGGAAAACGGAGAGAACATCCTTTCAAATGTCATTGCGACACAAATTCCTTTTCATGCGGCATACAAGGGTGTTGTTCCTGAAATAGCAAGCCGGAAACATACCGAATGGATTTACGACATTGTCTCCCGCTCTTTAACAGAAGCGAATTTAACGGCCCGGGACATTGACGGTGTCGCAGCAAGTTCACAGCCCGGGCTGGGCGGATCGCTTCTTGTTGGTTTTACTTTTGGCAAAGCATTTGCCTATGCACGGCAGCTTCCTTTTATCGCCTGCGATCATATGCTTTCGCATCTTTATGCTGCACGATTAAGCGGAGAGAGGCCGGCTTACCCGTTTTTGGGTCTGCTTGCTTCGGGCGGTCATACGATTATCTGCAAGGTTGATGATTTTGACAAGGTTTCTGTATTAGGTACCAGCATTGATGACGCTATCGGGGAAGCGTTCGATAAAATAGCAAAACATTTTGGCTGGGCTTATCCGGGCGGACAATATATTGATGAGGCAGCCCGACAGGGAGATGCGGCGGCCTTTGCTTTCCCGCTTGCGAATTTACACAAGGGCGACCACCGTTACGATGTTTCATACTCCGGCTTAAAGACCGCCGTTATAAATCAGCTTGAACAATTCCGCAAAAAGGGCGCGGCCGGAGAAATTAACGGACCGGATATTGCCGCTTCGTTTCAAAAAGCCGCTTTTGAAATTTTACTCCGTGCGCTTTTTAACGCAGTAGAAGACAGCGGAATTACCACCATTGTTTTAGGCGGAGGTGTTGTCGCTAATTCATATTTACGGGCATCCCTTGCAGCCCGTACCGGTCTGCACTGTATTTTCCCTGAACCCTCTCTCTGCGGAGATAACGGCGCAATGGTCGCGGGAATCGCATATCAGTATCTTTCGCGGGGAATACGCTCTCCCTTGGACAGTACGGTCTGTTCGCGGGTAAAAGCCTTTAAACGGCGCTATCCGTGAGGGTAGGGTTTTGGGTCAGGGGGTTTAGGGTATAGTTTTTATCAGAAAGTCTGTACCCAAGACCCAACTCCCCTTGCCCCTTGCTTCGGGGTAGAGGGTGGAGTGCTGATCTCTCCAATACCCTCTACCCATAACCCTACTACCCTTCTTCTTGGGGTTTTGGTTTTACCAGAAAGTCCCTACCCCATACCCAACTACCCTACTTAGAGATTCCCCCCGCGGAACTCAGCGGGAGACCACCAACCGGAACCCAACATTGGTACCCGCGTAGTTGGTGGTGTAGGTGCCACTATTGGCCACCTTACACGACTCCCAACTTTCGCTCCAACTCCCGCCCCGAACCACATGGAATATAGTACCCGACTTATCAAAACACCACTCCGTCACATTACCGTTCATGTCATTCAGCCCTGCGCTATTCGCCGCCTTCTGCCCTACAGGATGTGTAGTGCTGCTTGCATTAACATTGTACCACGCAAAATTAGGCAGCGCATTCTCTTCGTTGGTCCCCGCATAGGCATATGTCCATGCAGACCCTGCAGCATCACTCGGTACCCCTCCCCTCGCCGCATATTCCCATTCCGTCTCTGTTGGTAATCTATACCCGTTCCTGTCCAGTTGTTTCGCCTTATCTACCGCATCAGTATCCATCGCATTCTTTAATA
>JAITXS010000165.1 GCA_031284645.1 Spirochaetaceae bacterium
GAGGATATCATGATCGTCGAAGTCAAAACACATCCTGGCACGGATGATATAGTCCGTCATACAAAAAGAATGACCCTGCTGCAAACACAGAATATATACCCGGGACTGAAGCTCTACGGAGCGATAGCGGCTGCGGTAATCGACGACGAGACACGGAATTATGCGATAGTGCAGGGTTTTTATGTACTTGAGCAAAGCGGCGACACCATGAAGATACTCCCCGATGACCCGGATTTCGAACCGCGAAGGTGGTAGAATAGGGTCATGGGTAAAGGGTGTTGGGTATTGGTTTTACCAGAAAGTTACTACCCTACACCCAGAACCCTATTACCCTTTGCTTCGGGTAGAGGGTCAAATTAGGGTTATGGGTCAAGGGGTATAGGGTTTAGTTCTTATCAGAAATCTACTACCCTAAACCCTTTACCCTCCTACCCTTCTTCTTGGGTTATGGGATGTCGGATACTACTATACCCAAAGCCCAATTATCCTTCCGGCGTGGGGGTGGCGGAGAACACCGCGCCACAGGCGCGGGTTCGGAGACAGGGGGAGCAGAGTAAATAAATTTTTTATTGTGCCGATTTCACGTTCACGGTGGCGTAATTGCTCCCCCTTCTTTGCAGGTTCCGGGTGAAGGTAGTTCTGATGTTACTACACCCTCTACCCCGAACCTGATTACCCTTTCATTTGTTTCCCACGCGGTCGCTGGGTTACAGCCAGGGAGAGGGCAAGGAAGATCAGTCCCAAAATTACAAAGAGATGCCAAATTTCGCCGGACTCTTCACGGAGAACCCAGGAGGATTTTTCAGTGAGCGGGGGGATCTTTTGTTCGATGATTTTTGCCGCATCATCGCGATTACCGTCTATATAAACGCCGCCTGAGCGCTCTACTGCGTTTTGCAGTGCATCGCTGTGCAGGAAACTCCGCGTCATTACGGTATTGGAGCCTATTCTCTCCTCTCCGTTTTCCGGTATCAGAGCGCCGTAGCCGGATCCAACGCCGACAGCAAGAACCGTAATATCTTTTCGTGAGGCCCGCTCAAGTGCTGCGGAAAGCGAACCTGAAAGGTTTTCCCCGTCGGTAAAAAGAATAATTTGTCTGCTCGCCGGAGAATTATCCAAAAAACCGCCTGCCGCCGCATCAATAAGTTGTTCGAGGTTTGTTCCTCTGGCGCTTACCATTGAGCTTGACAGGGCATCGAAAAGGGATAATAGTGCCTGGCTGTCCGCACTTACCGGCACGGCGAGCACTCCCCGCCCTTTGCCAAGCGCCAGACCGAAGCGGATCATCATTGCGTTGGCGGTGAAAGCGGGGTGAGAGCCTGTTGCGGAATCGGCGGAGTCTTCAATAATCTTTTGCGCTATCCACACTGCACGCTCAAGCCGCGTTGAGGTTTCGTTCTGTCTTGCTGTGCGGGAGAGCGCGGTATTTTGTTGTTCGCCGCTGCCGCTCTGTCTGTTCAGGATGATCCCGGGTATTGTTCCGGCATCCCGCACATTCATGCTGCGGGAAATATCCATAGCAAAGACAAGATCACTGCCGCGCCGGAATTCACGAACCATGCGGCTGCCTATTCGCGGTTCGGCAAGTGCCGTAATTATCGAAACAATAAATAAAAGGAAAAAGAGGGAGGAGGCAAGGTAACGGACGCGAATCAAACGGGCGGCGGCGGATTTTTCGCTTAGCGGATCATCAATACGGGACACAAGCCGCGCGACAAGCGGGAAACGCCGTTTATAATGAAAAAACATCATGGCCGCGATGGGGATGAGTGTTAAAAGCCAGATAAAAACATCCGGTGCGTTAAAATGCGCGGCGGAGAGACCAAGGCTGCCGGTTGAAGACAGGGAATCGGCGTTCATAACAGCGCCCCTAAAAAGATTTTTCTTACAAAGAAGGCGCTTGAACAGAGGAGCAGGCCGACAAGGATCAGCGTGTTATGCACCGCTGTCCGCTTGCCCCGCACACCGGCGCGGCTTACGGTCATTTCGGCTTTGCTTATACGGGAGATCGCTTCAATAAAAGCGTCCGAAGAAGGGGCAGGAATAAATACACCGGCGGCGGCATGGGCGATGTTTCTGAGCGCCTCGGGATTAAAACGCGAATCAAAAGAGCCGGTTCTGCGAATGTGGGTGTACGGATCAACATAATCAATCGGCACTTCTCCTGTTGAGCCCACGGCAATGACATACAGCGAGATCCCCGCATCCACAAGAGAGGCCGCGATGGTTTCGGGGTGAAGAGCGCCTGCATTGTTTTCACCATCGGTTATCAAGACAATGGCTTTACGAGGCGCGGCAGAATTACGCAGATGTAGGGCCGCCACGGAAAGGCCCATGCCAAGCGCTGTCCCATCGCCAAGTTCACCGATTTTTAAGCTTTCCAGCCGCAAAAAGAGTGATGTCCGGTCTGTTGTCGGCGGTACAAGGAGCGCGGCATCATTGCCCAGAGCGACCAATCCTATTGCATCAGCCGGACGTTTTTCCGCAAAATCACGAAGCAGGGTGCAAGCCGCATTAAAACGGCTCTGCCCGCCGATATCCATACCCGCCATACTAGGGCTGGCGTCAATAACAAAGAGTATATCGGCACCACGGTCAAGGTATACGAAAGAATTGGAAATTAATTCCGGCCCGGATGCGGCAAGCAGCAAAACGGCAATACCGGCGCTTTCTAAAAAGCGCGTAAAGCGGATAAGCATGCTTGTCTTGAAAGAGGTCTTAAAAGACTCCCCTCCCGGCGCACCCAGAGAGAGCGAAAGACTTAAAATATTACGAAAAAAGGACCTGCCGATTATAAGAATAAAGGGAGAGAGTATAGCTGCAAGAAATAAAATGGGTCTTTCAATCGTAATATTTGGCATTACTGTTTGTTATTCTATCATTTTTTATGATAAAAGCAACAGCGATTCCCGTTTTGAAAAAATCACCACAGGGGTATGTTCACTTTGGTCTGACACCCGAAATATGTACACTTGTCCAGAAGGTGTCGATATATTATAATAATAAGAAAACGGAGTATTACATGAAAAAAATAGGTCTTTTTTTAGGCGTTCTTTTTCTACCGGTTGGTCTTTTTGCACAATCGGCCGCAGTCGAAGCTCTTGATACGGGACACGGAATGAAATATCTTGCGGCGGCTCTTGCCGTAGGACTTGCCTGTATCGCAGGCGGCATTGCAGTGGGACAAATTGGCGCGGCAGTGATGGGCGCAATGAGTGAAAATGCGGAAATCTCGGGAAAGGCTATGCCCTTTGTTGGTTTGGCTGAAGGTATTTGCCTTTGGGGTTTTTTGGTCGCGCTTCTTATTTTGATTCTCTAGAGTGGATTACTTTTTTATCGGGGAAAGCGAACTCTTGACTGCTTTCCGTTTTGTCGGCGTAGGCGGTAAGGCTGCCGCGAACAAGGAAGAGGCGGTTTTAGCATTCCGCACTGTTACCAAGGGTTCCCAAAACGCTGCCTCGGCAGGATGCGGTCCAGGGGCACAACTCTCAACACCGTATAAAATCCTTATCTTAACCGAGCGTGTTGCAGATTGGATCGGCGAAGAACTGACCGAGTGGCAGCTATCGGGAAATTACCCCCTGCTTGTCGAAATTCCCGGTATAGACGGAAAAATTGAGGGAAGAAAAAGCCTTGTCGATTCAATTAGGGAAGCTATCGGTATCCATGTCTGATTTTTCATCGAAAAGAAATTTCGGATTTGTCGGTTTGGGCTTGATGGGGGGTTCTTTTGCCAAAGCAATCCGCATGATTTCCCAAAACACCGGCGGTCAATGGCTTAAGGCGGATAAGCTTTTTGCCTTGGATAGTAATCCCCTTAGCTTACGCGAGGCCGAGGAGAACGGAATTATTGACGAAGTTTTCCCGCCTGAAAAAGCCGGAGAAATGCTAAACTGTTGCGATGTGGTTTTTATCTGCCTCTACCCTAAAAACGCGATAGAATTTTTAAAAAAACACCGGGAAGAATTTAAAAGCGGCGCTATTGTAACCGATATTTCCGGTGTAAAAACACCTTTGATGCAGGAAATGAGAGATATTCTCCGTCCTGATGTGGATTTTATTTGCGGGCATCCGATGGCCGGAAGCGAAAAAGAAGGATATCTTAACGCCGATTGGAATATTTTTAAGGGGCGTAACTATATTTTAATGCGGCTTCCGTCAAATAAAACGGAGAATATCGAATTTTTTAAAGATTTAATGTGGAAAATCGGTTTTTCGCGGATTACCGAGACGGATGTTGCCACTCACGATCATAAAATTGCCTTTACCAGTCAACTTTGTCATATTATCGCCTCGGCGCTTGTGGAAAGCGCGGAGGATGCGGAAATTACCGCATTCGGGGGTGGCAGCTTTGAGGATTTAACCCGTATCGCGATGATAAATGCACCGCTGTGGACCGAGCTTTTCCTTGCCAATAAAGAAAATCTTCTTTCACATATTGATTCTTTTGAGGATGCCCTGCAAAAAATAAAAAACTACATAAAAACGGAAAACGCCGAAGAGCTCTCTGAAACCTTAGATCAGATACGTAAAAAAAGAATCACGATGGTCCGCAGGGAAAGCGCTCCGCGAGCAGGACTTTCACCTGAAAACCAAAAGAAAGACGAGAAACACACAGGGGATAAACTATGAATCCGCTTCGTAAACCCTTCCGGTGGACTTACAGCAATGCAACGCTTTATCTTATCGGAATCAATGTTATTATTTTTATTTTTCAATTTGCCGGAAATAATATTGGCTTCAACCTTACCGCTTATCTTGCGTTAAATCCTGTATTGCTTTTGAAGTACCATATGTACTGGCAATTTGTTACGTATATGTTCGCCCACGGCGGAATTTCGCACATTCTTTTTAATATGCTGGCGCTTTTTATCTTTGGCAGAACACTTGAACGCTACATAGGCAGCAAAGAATTTATTTTATACTACATGCTCACCGGTATTCTTGCCGGAGTTCTTTCTTTTTTTTCGTATCTTCTGAGCGGAACCTATTATGTCTCCTTACTCGGCGCTTCAGGCGCGCTTTTCGCCATTCAGTTAGCTTATGCGGCGTTTTTCCCCGATAGTGTCATATATATCTGGGGTATACTTCCCCTGCGAGCGCCTGTTATGATGGTGCTTTTTACCGCCATTGAGCTTTTTTCCGGCGTTTTCGGCATCAACAACGGAACCGCGCATTTTACACATCTTTTTGGTTTTGCTTTTGGCTGGCTCTACTTCCTTATCCGCTGGGGTACAAACCCCTTTAAAATGATGTTCGGACGAAGATAGAGAACCCAACCGGCTACCAAATATAAAGTATTGTTGAACTTTGTGAAGAAGCCGGTGGCTTTAACATAACGCGAAAACCACACACATTATTCCTGACACGCTCATTTATATGGCTGCAAATCTATTTTGCGAAATATTATTGACCTACCGGGAGTTTTTTTATATTTTATTTTCTATTACTAAATTTAATAATACTTCTTCTATATTTCTTTTTGTGTCCAATATATATTGTATTGATATTAATTTATTGTCATTTAATATTTTATAATATATTTTCCAGGGTTTTACGTTTATTTCAAAAATATCATTAATACCTATTTCTGATAATTCTTGTGATTTTCTGGTCGTAACCCTTTCTGATTTTAATAATTCAATTTTAGCCATAATCTCATCATATATTTTATTTGCGTTAATTGGCCCTGAATTTTCTATCATATATTTTAAAATATCATCAAAGGCATTTTCACCATGCTTTGCCCAAATAATTTCCCGCATTTTATTTTCTGCCTAATGTTTTTTCAAAACGCTTTTTTGCGTTTTCATGGGTCACGACATTAGCATTTTTTATATCAAGTTCGCTAAAACTCAATAATTTTGCCAAATTTATGGCGTTTAATGTCTTTTGATAACTATCAATATCTATAATTACCGCCTTTGCCTCACCGTTTTGTGTTATTATTATAGGAGATTTTGTTTCCCTCACGTTCCTGACAACTTCTGTGGTATGGGCCTTTACATAAGAAATTGGCTTAATATCCCGAACTAAATCTATCATAATATACCTCTTGTACTCAATATAGTACAATATTTTGATTAAGTCAATATTTTATACGAATTTTTGTACAATAGACCTGGTTTTAATAACTATCTAAATGCGTCTGTTATAGATTACGATACCACAAATCAAAGTCATGTACTGCATGGAGGTCGATTTTTTTTAAGTGTCTTCTTCCCCGGCAGGGCGAATGTACCCTCTGCCGCCGACATCTATTCCGCCCATTAGTCTATTGTCGAATGCTTGGATTTTTCAACAGATTCGTTATATGCAGTTGGGGCGTATACTGTTATTTTTTATTTTCTTCTTTAAATTTTTCTATCAATTTATAATTAGCTTCTATAATTCTTTCAGGATTTATCATATTAGAATTAAAAACAAAATCATAGTTAGCATCTTTATTCTTAAATTTATTCACGCCATATACTATACTGTTAGCAGGTATATCTTTTGTAACTATTGCCCCAGCCGCTACAACAGAATTTTCACCAATTATTATTGGCCCTAATACTTTTGCTCCATCTGCAATTATCACATTTTTACATATTATCGGGGTACCAACATTTTCCCATTCACTATTGTTTTTATTAAATTTCATATTCGATCCAATAGTTACATTTTGAAAAATTACTGCATTTTCACATATTTTTGCTGCTATGATTGTACAACCGCGAGCATGATGAGCAAATAAAACGCTTTTGTCTATTTCAGTACAATTAATTTCGCAGCAATATAATTTTTCCAATAAATTTTTTGATAGTTTTTTGAATATTTTATTTTTTGAAAAACAATTTATTTTTACTAAATTATTAAACATATTGATTTTACTTCCAATTAGTGGCGAAGCCGATTGGTATAATAAACATTAACATTTGTGTCAGCGGTGTACCCCATTTGCTTTCTTGCTATTATTATATTCATCTGTTTAAATTTCGTCAACGAGGTAATACAGAAGTGTCTGGTACGGTATCTTGTTCAACTATAACACCCGGAAATTGAACCAAGTCGGCGGCTTGTGACGAATTGATTATTGTGCCCTTCAATTCACTGCCTGATAGTACAACATCCTCGATTCTGCCTATCCTTTGCAAAGTTTTAATTTAGCAAGCCGTTTTAATTCAAACACCATAAAGAAAACCGACAGAATTAGCGACAGAATATCTCCTGATGGGGCTGCAAAAAATACACCGTTCAAACCAAATTTTTTAGGCAGTAACAACAGTATCGGAATATAAAACAGCAATTGTCGAGAGAGACTTAATATTGTGCTTTGTATTGGTTTCCCTATGGCCTGAAAATATTGTGCCGTAAACATTTGAAACGCAATTACCGGAAAAAGCATAGTACTAACACGCAGACAGTGAATACTCATTTCTGTAAGTGCGTCTTCTTCTTTGTGGAAAAATGATATAAAAAGATTCGGAAAAATCTGTATCAATATCCACCCCAGTGTGATAAATACTGTCCCTGCAATTACTTCCCATTTGTATGTTTTTATTACACGGTCATATTTTTTAGCTCCGTAATTGTAGCCGATTATAGGCTGCGACCCTTGCGTTATACCTTGCAGCGGCATAAAGAAAACGATCATAATGCTGTATACAATGCCCATAGCACTTACCGCAGTATCACCCCCGTAAGTATTCAGTGAATGATTCTGTGCTATGCCAACAAGGCTCATTGCCAACTGCATTACAAAAGGCGC
>JAITXS010000018.1 GCA_031284645.1 Spirochaetaceae bacterium
GAAAAATAATATGGTTGTGACAACTCTCTGTGTTCGTCAAAAACCGAATAATCAGCCTGTATTGTTTTAAAGTGAAGATGACTGCTGTAAATAACCGTGATTTTTTCAGACTTTACCCCTAATCTTTGAATGATTTGGTCTTTACTGAACTGTGATACCGTACAGATTCGCCGCGCCCTTTTTGCGATAATCCGGTACATAAGACGAAAATAAAAACGTTCGAAGATTTCCCGTTTTGTGGTAAAATCCTGCGGGTATAACTCGGCGTAAATATCGTGAAGAAAGCTTATGCCGGGCCGAAAGAGAGAGCAGGCATTACCAAAATCCAGCGGAATCGCCTTGTGTTGTTTGAGAATACGGGGCAGGATACACTGCTGCCATTTCGGAAACGAGACAATATCCTTGTCGTAGCGTATCGTTTTAAGATTGGTAAAAAGAGGGATGTTTTTTCCGTTTCGGGGAATAATAATGCCTATTTCATAAGGAGCAGACAATGCGTCCAGTCTTTTCGTGATTTCGTTTGCGTATCTTTCGATTCCGGTAAGATTGTTGCAATAAAAATCACCGTTAATGATCACTTTTGGCAGGGTCTGCTTCATGGTGCCTTCCTGGGTGTTTTGGAGACAAAACGATTGTTTTTTATATAGTATCTCCATAAATAATCTTTCGCTTCTCCGGCGTAATCAATATTTATTCTTGGAGAATTTTGAACCTCGTCTTTTGAAAAAGATTTGTAATGTTCAAGATATAATGTTCCGTTGCAGAGGTCTGCGCCGTTATGTGTTTTGTTAATATCAAGGGCCATGCATAATTTCCCAGGTCCGCTGCAGAGATTAGCCGTATTTTCTGTTTTGCGTTTTTTTTGCATGATCTCAATGCCTTCAAGAGGCTCAAGGGCACGGATGAATACGGCTTCCGGTTTATGCGGTTTATTCACGACAACATTAAAGCAGTGATATACTCCGTAAATCGTATAGACATAGGCAAAGCCGCCTACATGAAACTGAACGTCCGTCCTTGTACTGCCTAAGTTTTTATAGCTATGAGATGCCGCATCCTCCGGTCCGCTATAGACCTCAAGCTCAACAATCATGCCGGAGACTCTTCTGTTTTGATTTTCATGAACCAGAACTTTTCCCAGCAGATCGTACGCCACAAGGTGGGCGTCACGTACAAAAAAATTCCTGTCGACTATCTTTGATTTTCCTGCTTTCATTTTTTGTATACGTTTGAATGTTAATTTTTCCCTTGTAATTGTTTTGCTATCTCGCCGACTTTATGAACACTGTCTTTTGAGGAAACAAGAATTCCGTTTGCTGTATTAACAACCACAATATTATCCATACCGATAACCGTAACGGGTTTTTCCTCTTCATTGCGGATAAAAAGATTCGAGGAATCAAGAGTGTATATCCTGTTACCGCGGAGGTAATTCCCACTGCTGTCTTTTGGCATGATCTTGTCAAGGTCTTTGAAATTCCCCACATCGGCCCAATCAAATTCAGCAGGGATCATGAGCAATTCAGGGTCTTTCTCCATTAAAAGATAATCAACAGCAGCGCTTTTAAATGACAGATAAATAGTATTATACGCAAGAGAGAGAGGATCCTTAACGCACTGTAAGGATTTTAAATTCGAAAACATTTCCGGGGAATATTTTTGTATCTCCTTGCAAAAAATATCGACACTTGCGGTAAAGTATCCGGTATTCCAGAAAAAGTTACCTGCCTCAAGATATTTTTGTGCGCTCTCCGTATCAGGCTTTTCTTTAAAGGATTTTACCGTGTAAGCCTCGCCCTGTTTTTCGCCGGCTTCTATGTAACCTAAAGCGCTTGAGGCGTAATCCGGTTTTACGCCGCACAACACTATTTTTTGATTTTCAAGGGCAAGTCTTGCGGCTTTTTTAAGCGATTCGGCGAATCCTTTTGTGTTTTTAACAATATGATCACAATGAATAAATGTAATCGGCTCATCGTTTTTATGCCGCCGTTCAAGTGAGTCAAGGGCAAAGAGTAAGCAGTTTGCCGTACCCCGCCTTTCCGGTTCTATAAGTATATTCGAGGCCGGTATTTCGGGCAATTGTTTTTCAATATAAGAAGCGTGACTCCTCTCGCTTACAATATATACCTCGTCACCGGCGCTTTTTGCCCTCTCATAGCTCTGCTGCAAGAGAGTACCCTCTCCGGCAAGAGAGAGTAAATGTTTCGGATACCCGGGGCTTGAAAGCGGCCATAACCTTGTGCCGGATCCTCCGGCAATAATGATGATAATCATTTTAATATTGATGTCCTATTCCTATATATATTTCACGGTTATTTCCCGATGGGAAGGCCCCTGTTTCGCATAATTCTTTTATATTCAATGCAACGCTGAATCTCATAAAGACACTGCGCCAGGAAAGCGGAAAAACGATCATTTCAAATCCTCCGCTTACAAGAAAATCGGACGGAGAAAACGATAAGTCTTCAAGGGTTTTTCCGTGAGTATCTAATAATGTCCCGTTTACAAAAGCCATATCAAGTATGGGGGATAAAAACAATTCAAAATCAAAATAGCTGAAATTGCTGTTGTTAAACCATACGGACGGCATAGCAGTAAAAACATGAAAGGGGAAATCCAGATTCAAAGAGAGCATGTAATTGGCGAAGATACTCCGGTCAACAATGCCGCGCAACATATTAGCCGCCTCGTCCCTGTCCTTGTCGTGATAATGTCCGGCCGGATTAAACCACTGTTTGTAACGGATTCTCCCTGAAATACCGGCAAATGAGCTCAATTTTTTATGAGCGATAGCTCCCAGCTCTATGCTGTTATTCCATTCATCAAAATGCACATTGTATTCTTCTTTGTTTCCAAGCTGTACGCTTGTCCCTTCCCTGAAATTCCCCAGCCAGTTAATTTTTTCAAAACCTATTTTGTTGTCAAAAATTAAAATCGGGCCGTTCCGCCAGCTTAAATCAGCACCGCCAAGACGGTAGTTTATTTTTCCGGCAATTTCAGGGGTAAAAACAAGTTCCCCGCTTCCCGGGATCGTAATGCCAAGCGGAATTTTCCAGCGTCCGTACAATTTTGAATACATATACTGGATATCTTCAAAAATTTCAGCGTGGTGATCTTTTTCAAACAGATAGTACTCTTCTTGTATAACCGTACCCTGATCAAAGCCGAAACTCAGTGTGGTCTGTTTTACCGGAATATCAAGGGAAAGACCGGTAATATTGTTAAACGAGAGAGCTTCGCCTGCGACATAGGAAAGGCCGATAGCAAAGTTGAAATTCCAAAAAAGGCCAAATGCCTGAAACGGATAACTTGTTTCCGCTTGTAATGAATATTTTCCCTTGGATGAATCGTTTAAATGAAACTCGTCAAGGGTATATCCTATGTCAACTTTTAAGGGAGTCATAGTACCTAAAAAATTATAATCACGTATTTTTACAGCAGGCTCAAATCCTCCGTTAGAACTAAACTTGGGTTCCGGCAATACAATAAAATTTCTTGTATCAACAGTAAAAACACGAAGATACACAGCCTGCCGTCCCCCATTTTCTGCTTCTCCTATGGTGTATTCGATGGCAGCCTCGGAGAGGCCCCTGTTATTGAGCAGTGTTTGTGTTTTATTTTTGATATACGCATTGAGAGACTCAAGATCGGAAATCTCTTCCCCTATTTTAAAAGAGCCTGCCTTTTGCAAGGCCTGCCATTTTGTGCGCCCCGTAATTTCAAAATCAATTTGTTTTATATAAAACAAAGCCCCGGAAACTTCTTCCCCCGCGAAAATACGGGCAAAAGAGGCGGAGCACAGAAACATAAGGATGATATAAATTTTACGCACAGGCACCGGCGGCAATATCTTGTATCAAGCCTATTTGTTTATTATCAAGCCGGATGAGTACCGCACCACGTTCTGCGGGAATAATAAAACGCAGAACCCCGTTTTTCTTTTTTTTATCGTCAAGGAGAGCGGTCATAAATGCATCAATTGACTGCATGGCCGGATGGGGGGCCATGCTTTGGTAGCCCAAATCTTTGATAAGGGAACTGATTTTCCGGGCGCGGCTTTCAGGCGTAATGCCTAAAATACGGCCCAAGACACAGGATTGGACAATGCCCCACGCGACCGCTTCTCCGTGCGAAAGTACGCCGAGTCCGGCGGATGATTCAAGGGCGTGAGCAAAGCTGTGCCCGAGGTTAAGAAGGGCTCTTTGCTCTCCGGTCTCTTCCGGGTCTGCCTCAACAATGCGGCCTTTGATCTTTACGGAAACAGAGACAAGCCGTTCAAGAATCTGTTCTTGTGTTTCGGATGCAGAGTTCGGCTTTTCAGAGCCGGTTCTGTTCTCAAAACCGTTTTCAAGCAGATCTTTTAAAGGCTTTAATTCTTCCCAGGAAAGATCATCAGATTCTTTATCCAATATGAGCGTTTTGACTATTTCTGCAAAGCCGGATTTTAGCTGTTCCGGCGGGAGCGAACGCAGCACCGAAATCGGCATATACACGGAGTGTGCCGGATAAAATGTACCGGCGAGGTTTTTTCTTTCAAAGTAATCAATACCGGTCTTGCCGCCTACAGCGGCATCAGCCATGCCAAGGAGCGTTGTCGAAACAAAGGAAAGCTTTGCGCCCCTCATATAGATTGAGGCGGCAAAGCCGGTCATGTCCGTTATAACACCACCGCCTACCGCGATAAAAAGACTATCCCGTGCAAATCCGGCGTTTTTCGCCGCATTAAGAATTATTTCAAGACTTTGCAGATTTTTTGCTTTTTCCCCGGCTTCAAGGATACAGAGGGGAGGCCCTTTTCCGTCTCTTATGCGTTCGGCGATATGTTTTGTATGACAGTCGCAGACGAAAAGTACCGGCGTATTGTCGCTTGAAATTTCTTCGAAAGAAGAGAGGATTTCTTCACGTGTGGGAATATTTTGTATGATACGGACAGTACTTTCCCTGTCTTTAAATTTAAAGTGATAGTTCATAGTTAAAAAATCAAGGCACAATAAGACCTGTCCGAGTACAATTTCGGAAAGACAACACCTGCGCCCGATCCTCCTTCATAACTATATAACGCGTCATTATTTTGTCAATAGGCAAAATAATGGATCGCCGAATCAATAAAATTAAGGAGTTTTGCTTTTTGAAATTCAGATCTGTCTTTTATAGTCCCCAGACGTTCTTCCCAAATTTCAATAAAATTGGAGATTGTTTTTTTATCCAGCGGAAGTTTTTTGCCGATAAGTGTCAGTTCGCTTTCCCTGTCGCGGAGTATTGATGTTCCCGAAAAGATAAGCCGCAGTTCGCAGAGAATGTCTTTTTGCATACGGGCAAGAAAAACGGCAAATTCATTACCGCTATCCCCGCTTTCTTTGGTACTGAAATCCCTGCAGTGCGTATAATGCCAAATTTCAAGGGGTATACGGATGCGTGCGAGGTATTCATGGAAATGAAATATATCTTCTTTGTCCGGAACTGTTGAAAAATAGGACGCGCTTATCCAGCGGCTTGAGTTTTCCGTCTTGAATTCATAACGGGAGTCAAGGGCAACCAAACTCGCGATAAGAGGCTCAGTCGTACTTCTTTTGCAGATGCAGCTTCCTACGGTCATAAGATTACGTAAAAGAAATGTTCCGGTACTTTTTAAAGAAAGAGAAAGGGCCTCAGGCACAATTTTACCAAGAAGGGCAATTCTGTTAAGATTTACCATAGAGCCGATTTCCAAATAACGTTCGGTTCTGTCGATTTTTCGAAGTTCCCCTATATTGTCCATAGATAATAGAGCTTTTGGCAATAAAAATAATCTGTCTGTCTGCTTTTTTAGACGGGAAACACCCCCTCCAAAGATAATCGCATCGGGAACCTTGTTCCAGTCATTGCAAAGCTCGTTTGTCGAAGACGGATAAAAAACCTGATTAATTATTTCTGGCATTGTTTTTCTGTCTCCTCTCTCTTATTTCCGCCGCAGCTAAAACGCCGTTGATAAGGCTTTCCGAATCCGTACAGCGGCATTTTATACTGTCAAAGGCAAAGGCTATTTCTTCCCTTGTTAATGTTTTTTTTCTTTTAAGGAGAGACTCGGTCACCAGGATTTTCCCCGCATTACAGTAAGCGCAGTTTTTTACGCCCGTTTTTTTGAAACCTTTTATAATATCTTTATATTCTTCACTTTTTGAAAAACCCTCAATGGTCGTGATTTTTGCCCCTCGAAGGCGGAATGCCGGAATAAGGCAGGAGGGAGATATTGTGTTATTAAAAATAACCGTACATGCACCGCAAAAACCGCTATGACAGGCTGATTTTGCACCGGTAAGGTCAAATTCTTCGCGTAGTATATCAATGAGCCGTTGGTTCGGCTCTACGTGAACAACAACGTCTTCGCCGTTTAACACAAAATGAACGGTCATACTCCCTCTCCGTCGGCAGCTTCTTCTTTTCCTTTGTTCTCTTCCTCGGCGCGCTTTCGCTCTTCTTCCAGGCGCATAAGATTGATCACCCGCCAGAGATCCTGTCCGATAATCGGGATCCGTTCAAAGTGGTGGTTTACTGCCTGCGATATGGCCTGGGTATATGCGGCCGGAATAACACTGAACGGAAGTGATTCAAGAGCGTGATCGTCCTGTTCTTCTTTATCGTCTTCCTCAATAAATTCAACAAAGATAGGCGGCGTTTCGTGTGTTGATACAAGCTGATAGAGGGCGCAAAAAGCCGGTACGATTTTACCATCCTCAAATTTGATTTTTTCCGTGGATGTCCAGCCGAGTGCGGCAATAAGCGATCGGCGCAGGATATATTTTGCCCGCACCTTGTCATTCAGCGGAGAGGATGTAATGTAAATCCAAATTCCGCGTATCGTTGCGTCATAGTTTATGCGGTCAATTTCAACTTCAATGACTGCGGCGGCAATAGGATTATGACGGGCTTTTTCATGGTTTTGACTTTCTTCCTCGTTGTTTTCGGCAAGGGCGAGGGCAAGGCCTATCCCCCGCTGCGGAAGAATGCGCTCAGTTTCTTTACTGCCTGTATGACGCAAAAGCTCGTAAGCTGCCCATTTCCTTTTATAGCCGCTTTTTTCAGTCACAGCGCGTAAAATGTCGTTGCTGGGCATATTGCCCGTGTTGTTCTGAGTATTACCTGCGGAATTGTCTTTTTCATCGCTTTGAAAGCGTGATCTGAGTTTAGCCTGAAGGCGGGCTATCCGCCACAGGGAGCCTTCTTCTTTAAATGTATCGCATATTTTTGTAATATGACGTTCCAGTGCAAAAGAAGCGCAGGAGGAACCGAAACCGGCAAATGGGCCGGTCGGCGGAACATTGTACCCTACCGCCGTTCTTTTTATATTTAATTTTCCTGTTTTATAGATACCGTAAAATGCATCTTGAGCGTTTTCCAGTATTTTTTCGCTTTGAACTGCGTAGGCACCAAAGCCGATTTTCATGGTAACTTCTGTTTCGATCATCTGTCCCTCAGAGCTTAAAAGACTTTTGATATGAATAATAGACGGCGTGCGCTTTGGTGAAAAAAGATAATCTTCCTCGCGGGTAAGCTGTAATTTTACCTGTTTTTTTGTTATAAACGCGGCAAGGGAGGCAAGGGCTGCGATCACCGAGGGATACCATGTTTTTCCGTCAAGATGAATGCCTAAATCGGCGTTTGCGATAAAGACTTGCCCGGCTTTTAAGTCCAAAAAATCCATCACCGTATTTTTTACGTGTTCAAGACTTTGGCTTGCCGTTTTGATATACAGGGCTTCGCTCTGGCCTTTTGCTGAAATTTCAGCGATAGCGCCGTGCGGCTCGCTGTACCAGTGTTCCTGAATACCGGTCTCGTACGTTCCTTCAACAACGATATCACCCGATGCTTTCGGCGGGCACCCATATTCTTCCTCATGTTCTGAAAAAAACACCGTGCTTTGGGCAAGAGAGAGGCAGGCTTCTTCTTCTTCAATCTCCACAGTACACGCGTGTGCGTATTCCGCGAGTTTTATTTTATCAGGCCCCACCAGAAGTCCGACCGGTTCTCCTATATAGGAAATTTTCTCATGGGCAAGGATCGGCATATCGCTGCCGTAAAGAAGATTTTTTCCGGGAATATCCTGTGCTTTTAAAAGACGATAGCCAAAGCCCAAAGGAGGAGAATTTATTGATTTTAGTGTCCCTTTTGCTTTCGGAGACCTGATAATAAAGGCAAAATACGCATTCTGCGCGGGAATATCATCTACAAACATTGCGAAGCGTTTTTATCACCCGTCGGACTTGCTTTGCACTCATTCCCGGCCAAATGGGCAGGGAAATTTCATCTGAAAAGCATTTCATCGTTTCGGGGAAATCCTCATCTTTTAGATTATACCTGTTTTTATAAAAAGGCATAGTATGCAGGGGGATGAAGTGAACGGACACGCCTATTCCCTCTTTTTGCAAACGCGTGATCAGATCGTTGCGGGATATAAGGCATTTTTGTCGGTTAAGACGCAGGGGATAGAGATGATACGCATTCGCTCCTCCTGTCGGCGCAATGATAAAACGCTCGTCATCACAAAACGCTCTATCATAACAGGCGGCGATTTCCTGCCTCATGGCAAGGAGTTTTTCTGCCCGTTTAAGCTGAACTCTGCCGATGGCGGCAAGCAGGTCGGGGAAATTATATTTGTATCCCGGGGCGCTAACTTCGTAATACCAGGATGCTTTTTCTCCGGTATAACGGTTCCAAACCGGCCTGTCAATACCGTGAAGACGCATGATTTCAATTTTTTTGGCAAGAGCTGCGTCCCGTGTTACCAGCATACCTCCTTCTCCGGTGCAGAGGGTTTTTGTCGCATAAAAAGAGAATACCCCGATATCTCCAAGGTCTCCTGCGTACTTTCCGTTTTCAAGGCGGGAAGGAAATGCATGCGCTGCGTCTTCCACGACAGGAATTCCCTGTTCACGCGCAAGTTCCATAATGGCCTTCATATCGCACGGAAGCCCCCCGAAGTGAACGCTTATGATTGCCGCAAGCCTCCCCTTGGGGCCGCCTGATTGATACGGACTCTGTCCTGCTTTTAAGCGTTCAATAGTTTCTTTAAGTTTTTCAACATCAAGTAAAAAAGAATTGGGGGCGGTGTCAACAAAGACGACTTCCGCGCCAAGGTACAGGGCAGTCTCTGCGCTGGCAGTAAACGTATATGAGGGAACAAGGACAATATCCCCGGCTCCGACTCCGAGCGCCTGGAGGGCAAGATGCAGGCCGCTGGTCGCCGAATTGACGGCAAGCGCGTGCAGCACAGAGGACTGGGCCTGAATGGTGTTTCCGTGGGCAAGAGAAGCGCCGGAGAGTGAAGCTTTGTTCCCGCGATCCAGAAATTCAGCAAATTCCTGTTCAAAAGCAAGGGCTTCCTGTCCTGTGGTCAGCCATCCTGAACGCAGCACGCGGAGGGCTGCGTGTTCCTCATCTTTACCGAGGTACGGACGGGCAAAAACTATTGTGTTATTTTTCATGGGAAGCTCAATGCCGGAATTGCATCGTTTAGAATTGAGCGCAGCAGGGTACTGTTACGGTACTCTCCCTCTTTCTCCGGATCAAATTGACAGATCGGGCGAAGCTTTTTCGTAATCCCGACAAGATCAAGAGTCCCTCGCGGAGAAGCTTGGGCTCCGGTTTTTTGTTCGATTTTCAAGATTTTATTCTGTTTGGTAGGCACGGGGTTTTCATCGTCCGACCAGAGATGTTCGTTAAGTCTCTCGCCGGCGCGCAAGCCTATAGTCTCGATTTTAATATCGATTTCAGGTTCATAGCCGTAAAAACGGATCATCTGTTCAGCCATACTCTTGATTCTGACAGGCTCTCCCATATCAAGCAGGTAGAGCGCACCGTTTTTCCCCACGCCTCCTGCTTCCAGCACCAAAGAACAGGCTTCCGGTATGGT
>JAITXS010000116.1 GCA_031284645.1 Spirochaetaceae bacterium
TTAGACGCACAATGCTCTATTCTGTTTACTGAAGACTTGCAAGACGGACAAGTTATTGACGGCGTACTGAAAGTAAAAAACCCGTTTCAAAAACGGCAATGAATTTCTCCCACTCCCAAAAATCCACATCCTGCCTGCTTTCAGCCATAACAAAACTTTTCAATAATCCATGTCTCTGTAATTCTTTACAAATAAACTCCGCACCTGCCTTATTGATGTCGGCTGACTTAATGGAACTCCGTATCGACACTTTCGTAGTTTCGTCGCCCTTAGGTATGCCGTTGAGAAGCCAATCATAGGCGGTCTTTGTTGCAACCGCTTCGGTCTCTTGTTTCGTGCTAATCGTCGGCAAATACTCGCCTGTTTGCTCGTTTTTATAAGCAACATAGAGGTACTCTCTGCCTGACCGCCTGAAGATAGAAAACGGTAAATCTTTCATGTCCTTAACCTTTTAGCGGCATTGAAAGAAGGTAACATGGGAATCCATGTGCCACATTAGGTGCCGCTTTTTTCATTGAGGTTTAGAACGCCCGTTTTTAGGGAAGCTCTTATATGGTAATTCTATATATAGTATAGAGTTATCAAAGCCAAGACGCGGAATCGAACCGCGGACCTGCGCATTACGAGTGCGCCGCTCTGCCAACTGAGCCATCTTGGCGGTAAAAACTATTCCAGTATTAATAAGGTTTTTGGGTCAAGACGCAGAGGTTCATATTCATGGAGATATTTGCCGTGATTTTTGACAAGATACAAGCTTACACAGTCGCCCTTTGCCTCAAGATCAATAACAACATCAATACAGTCTTCGAAATCTTTAATCTCATTCGGTATATTTTTTTTGTCATAATTTCCGTCTTTTACAGAACAGCTATACCACACATAAAAACCCAGTTCCTTGGCAAATTCTTTCAATGTGGCAATACGCTCGCGGTTCGCGATTGAAAAATCAAATCCGTCAATAATAATCGCTTCCGCCTTGTAACCGCCCTCAATTATCATCGCTTTAAGGCTTTTACGAATAATATCCGTAGTGACACCCTCTTGGTTAAAATTCAAAAGCATCCTGTTGCGGATAATTTCTTCTTTAAGCTCACGCTCATTTTCTACATTTTTTCTCTTAATAAATTGATCAAAAATATCCTCATACCAGGCAACAACATAATCGTGATCCTGAGTAAACGAAATATGTATTACCTTTTTCCCCTGTAAAAGTTTGTCTAAAGCAATTTGAACAAGAACGGATGTCTTTCCTATACCGGCCGCCGCGGCAATTAAGCCGATTTCCCCGGCATGTAGCCCCCCGTTAATTGCATTCTCAAAAACTCGTACCGGACTGCGTGATATTAATCCGTCTTTTACCATAGAACGTCTCCTTGTTGCTTGTGTATGAGATAAATATAACACAATTTTCATTCTTGTTCTAGTAAGGCGGAAGCGTCAGGGCGGGGGCGCATTAAAAATCGGCACGAGCCAGGATGTATGCTTGCTGAATTCAGCATTTTCCGTGTCGTCCACCCACCGCCGCCATCCACCCACCGTCCGTCCGCCGCCTTGCATTAATTCCGCATTCAGCTTAAAATGGGTCGAGTTAACATTAAATATTATCATGAAAGACCCTGTATTACATCACGCGCTTAGTCTCGCAAAAAGAAGAAAGTACGGCCAGGCAATAAGTCTGCTTGAAAGCGAGATAATTCGCTATCGCAGCTCTTTCCGGTTTTATTACATCCTCTCCCTGTCCTGCCTTTACACCGGAGATTACGGCAGGGCCTACACTTATTTAAAAAGCGCTCACGATATCAAAAATAAAGATAACAATGTATTACTGGGAATTGCCGCTATCAATATGAAGAGAGGAGAAAGCGGCAGGGCTGTTGATTTCTATCTAAAAGTATTGGAATCCGAGCCTTACAATAAAATAGCGCAGAAAGCCCTGCGGGTTCTGCGAAAATACGCAGGCAGCGAAGAGCTAGCCGACTGGATTGCGTCCGGAAAAATAAAAAAAGTCTATCCTCCTTTTCCGAAAGAGAAAAACCTTGCCCTTACATTGTTTATTTCCTGCCTTTCGGCCATCCTTGCGCTTGCCTTGGTGTTTTTTATTGCGGTAAAAATAAAACTGATTAATCTTCCCGATATCGAAAAAGAACAAAGACCGGGTTTTGCATCTTCTGCCCTGCAAATTGACGATAAAGATCATCTTGTTGAATTAGGCGGCAGCTACCAAACAATACTAACGCAAAACGATGTTTTAAAATATTATGAAAACGCGCGAAAATTCTTTAACGACTATGACGACAATCAGGCGCGACGGGAAATAAACCGGATTATGCACTCAAATGCATCGGAGGGCATTAAAAATAAAGCAGAAGTACTCCTGCTTTATATGAATGAACGCCCGTTGGACTTTGATACACTTAAAACCAATTTTGCTTACCAAGAGATCAGCCGGAACCCCTCAATTTATGAAGGCTGTACCGTTATCTGGAAAGGCATGGCGACAAATATAACAAGCGGACAAAACAATATTTCATTTGATTTCCTTGTAGGGCATGAAACGAGAACAAACCTTCTGGGCATTGTGCGGGTAAACTGCCCCTTTGCCGCACATATCAACAGCGAAGATCCGCTTGAAATCCTTGGGCAAATCATCTTAGATCCGGAAGAAAACTCTTTTACCCTAACAGGCGTAACGCTTCACCAGCAAAAACCAGCGCTTAAAGCCGGTAACAACTAAGATGAAATCTTTTAGCGATCTCGGCCTTGAGCCGCGTTTTTCAAACCTTCTTTTATCACGTTCCATAAAAGAGCCAAGCGCCATTCAGGAAATCGTTATCCCGAAAATACTCGAAGGCCGCAATATCATTTTTAGCTCCGCGACAGGAACCGGTAAAACCTTTGCCTACCTCCTGCCCATCTTGCAAAAGATAGACTCCCGTATCCCTGTGTATGAGGGGGAAGCCTCCCCCCCGCTTCGAACCTGCGGTTCTCCGCTGCCCCCTCTTCAGGGGCTTGCGCCCCCGAACCCCCAGGTTTTTCACGAGGAAAAAAGCAGCACGCCGAAGATATACGAACCAAAAGCTCAGGCACTTATACTCTCGCCGACAATAGAACTTGCCTCTCAGATCAAGCACGAAGTGGATTTTTTATTAAGCAGACCGGAGAACACACTCAACAGCATACTCATCGTCGGATCGGCAAGCAAAGAAAAACAAATTGACGCGATCAAAAAGAAAAAAGGAAACTTCATAAGCGGGAATGCATCCCGTATTTTGCAGCTTATACACGAAAAAAAGGCGCGTTTTGATAATATCCGCTATGTCATTTTGGATGAAGCCGACAGACTGCTCTCTGATGAGATGTTTGATCAAACAAAAGAATTGTTATCCTATATAAACAGACATCGGTCGGCTCGAACAAAAGACAGGAGTGCGGAAGAGAGGGGCGGCGCTTTACCGCGGCGCGCTCTATCTTATCAACTCATAGCGTGTTCGGCAACAATACCGGAAAAAACCAAAGAAAAAATAGCCCGTTTATTTGATTCAGGCCCACCGGATGATCTTGTTTTTGTAAGCTCACATACACGGGATATACTGCAAAATTATATCAGCCATTGGGTGATCTGGGGCGGGGAACGGGAAAAATTAAAAAGCCTCAGCTCTTTTTTATCGGTTGTTCACGCAAAACGGGTACTTGTTTTTGCCGATCGTGTTGAGGAAGTACATAAAACTGCCGGTTTTCTGCAATCTCACAAGGTAAAAGCAGCCGCACTTTACAGCGGCATGGACAAAAAAGAGCGGAAAGACGCACTGGAAAAATTCCGTTCAGGCAGTATAGAGGTTCTTGTTTCAAGCGATATTGCCGCTCGCGGCCTTGATGTTCCCGATATAAAATATGTGGTCTCGCTGGGCGCACCAAAAGAGGCCGATGTGTATGTACACCGTGCGGGAAGAACCGGCAGGGCCGGAAAAAAAGGCATTATCGTAAGCATAGGATCTGAAAGCGAGCTTCTCCGGCTTGCCTCTCTCGAAAAAAAATTGGGCATAGCTATGTGTCCTAAAATTCTTTACCAAGGCTGCCTCCTCGATCCTGAAGAATTTGAATCAATTTAAGGAATCATCATGTCAAAAACACCATTTGGCACAAGCCCCTGGGGAAGATGGTTTGTCGAAGTTCTTGACAGCTATCATCTGGAAAACCGTCTTGAGCGGGGAAAAAGTTATGCAAGTACCGGCAAAGTAAGCTCTCTTGAAATAAACGGGAACAAGATACGGGCAAAAGTCAAAGGGCATTATAATCCGTTTTATAATGTGTCCGTGACTTTTCCGCTTTTCGACCAAGCTGAAAAAGACAAAATCATCAATCTGATAGAAGAAGACAACTCTCTGCTTGCCGAAATTGCTGCGGGTGAACTTCCGGAAAATTTTTTAAAAAAATTAAAAAAAAACGGTGTATATCTTATTCCGAAAAAATGGGAGGAAATGAAACGTTCCTGCAACTGTCCGGACGGAGTGAGTATCTGCAAACATATTGCCGCTCTTTACTATGTGCTTTCCCGGGAAGTAGATGCCGATCCCCATATTCTCTTTAAACTGCGCGGACTGGATTTAACAGAGATTGCCTCTCAAAAAGGCGCCTCGCTTGACAATAGCCTTGAAGCGCCCTTTAAGATAAGCACAATACCCGAGCAGGAGATAAGACAAAACAACGGGGAACAAAAATACCGTGTGGAAGCCTTTCCAAGCTGTATCTCGCTGATAAGTACACTGCTGCCGCCTCATCCGGCGTTTTTAAGCGAGCGTGATTTTTCAATACTATTGACACAATTTTATCACGAAAGCGGGCGTTTTTATCAATGGGGTTTGTCCGTTGAAGTAAGCGATGAAGAAGAACACAGGGCCTCCCGTTCTCAATGGACAATTCAAGCAGGTGATTTAAAAGTCCTTTCTCCGCTTTTTCTTGTTCAGGAGACTGTTCAGGGTACTATCATAAAACATGATATATACGATGCGTTTCTTAAATTCCGTACTTTTTCCACAAACGACGGAACCGAAAGTTTTATCTTTCTTCGTTATCTTTTTGCATTTTTAAACACCATTATTGCCTCGGGAGCTTTTATTCCGTATCCGATTGTGGAGCGGGGCAAACTTGTTATTGTATGGCTTGTATACGACAAACTTAAAGAGATACACGATTCCCTCTCCTGTTTTTATTCGTTTAAAAGCAAGCTCCTGCCTGTTCAGACAAAAAAAGAGACGAGCCGGGGATATGTGATGAAAGGGGCGGGAACATTTGCCGATGGAGAGAGCCTTGCAAATCTTATATCATGCTCAGTTCTTACTGAATTTGTCAGGCGAAGCGCGTTTTCCATAAACTCAGGCGGAGTGAAAACGCAGAATTTTGTACAGTGTTTTTTTCAGGGCTTTAACTTTGAGGTTACTAGCCCCGCATCCCGAAGTATTCCGCTTGCGATAAAACGCTGGCTTGCTGTGTTGTATACTGATTTTTCAGCCTACCAATACCGGATCAGCCTTAAAAACAAAAGCGCCGGAAGGAAAAAGAGCGGCGGGGATGAATCCCCCGATGAAGTTAAATTTTCGATAAACTTTGAAGTTAAAATAGATGATACATTTATCAACTTAAAAGACGCGGTAAAACAGGGAGGGTCCCTGGATATATTAAAAGCGCCGACCGCCTTATCAAACTATCTGCCTGAGATACGTGATCTGTTCACTAAAACAAGCATTGTGTTAAAAGAAGAGCGCCTTGTTTATTTTCTTGATTATGCCGCCGATTTGCTTTCAAGGATCGGTATTGAAATTCTTCTGCCAAAAAAATTATACCGATCGCTTTCCCCGCGTCTTGTCGTACACGCCGATTCAAGCCGCAGTTCTTCTTCTGTTTCATATATTAACATGGATAATCTTTTAAATTTCTCATGGCAGGTCGCTCTCGGGGATATGGTGTTAAGCCGCGCTGAATTCGAGGCCCTCCTTGCGCAAAAAAGCCCTGTTGTCCGTTTTAAAAATCAGTTTGTCAGAATAGACGCGGAAAAACTTTCAGGACTGTTTAAAAAAATCGAAAACGATGGTAAAGACAGACCTGATCCGCAAGAATTCTTCCGTGAATATTTAAGCGGGAATACCGTGCTTTCTGTTTCTGCTCAGGAAATCATGAACAAATTGATGGAAGCAAAAAATTACGCTCCGCCTTCATGGTTACAAGCAAAATTACGGGAATATCAATACAGCGGTTACAATTGGGTTTTGTCCCTGTTAATGACAGGTTTCGGGGCGATACTTGCCGATGACATGGGGCTTGGAAAAACGATTCAAGCAATTGCCGTTCTGCTTCGCCTTAAAGAAGAGGGGCTTTTAACAACGGGCGCGCTTGTCATTGCTCCGGCGGCACTGCTTTTAAATTGGGAGCGCGAGTTTGCGGCATTTGCGCCGAACTTAAAGATAACACGCTATCACGGCAAGGGGAGGACGCTTACCACAAAAAGTGATTGCATACTCACCACATATCAGACTGCGGTACGTGATTTTAATACACTCAACGAAAATCCTTTTTCTCTTATGATTGTCGATGAAGCACATCTTATGAAAAACGAGGATACCCGTCTTTCAAAGACTGTAAAAAAATTACGAAGCCAATACCGGCTTGCCCTTTCCGGCACTCCGGTTGAAAACCGTCTTGAGGATATGCGTTCTCTTTTTGATTATATTATTCCCGGCTTTCTGGGCAGTAAAGAACAATTTAAAAAAGAATTTCAGACACCCATAGAGCTTGAGCGAAGGCGTGATAAGGCTGAATACCTGCGTAAGATTACATCTCCGTTTTTATTGCGCCGCCTGAAAACCGATAAAAAAATTATTTCCGATTTACCGGATAAAATTATCTGTAATGAGTACGCTTCTTTGGAAAAAGAACAGGCTGCGCTTTATCAGAGTATACTGAACGAGAATCTGGAAAAAATCGAGCAGGCAGGCGAGGCGCGTGAGCGTTCCACGCTGGTATTAAGCCTTCTTACCGCGTTAAAGCAAGTCTGCGATCACCCGCGCGTATATGACAAGGAAAGCCCCTGCTCCTCAACAATCTCCGGCAAAGCAGCTCTGTTTATGACCCTGCTCCGCGAAATCCTTTTAAGCGGAGAAAAAGTATTGGTCTTTAGCCAGTATGTCGAGGCATTGCACTGTCTTCAAAAAATGATAGTTGATGAGTTAGGCGAACAAGTCCTGCTGTACTATGGGGCTATGACTCAAAAAGCACGAAGTGATGTGATTGACCAGTTTCAAAATGAGGGCAGCAATAAAATTATGCTGATAAGCCTTAAAGCCGGCGGACTTGGCTTAAACCTTACTGCTGCAAGCAGGGTTATCCATTACGATCTTTGGTATAATCCGGCTGTCGAAGCGCAGGCCACGGACCGCGCTTTTAGAATAGGGCAGAAGCGTAATGTTTTTGTGCATAGACTTATTACGAAAAACACCTTTGAGGAAAAAATCGATGCAATGCTGACCAGTAAAAAAGAACTCGCAGAGATGAGCGTTGGCACAGGCGAGTCATGGCTATCAAAGATGTCCAACAAAGAGCTTGCGGAATTATTTTCACGTTCATGAGAGTATAGAGCAATAGAGTTTAAAATCCGATCGCTACAGAACAATTCTCAGACGCATAAAAACGAGGTTTGTCAAAGGGTGTTTTGGTCAAGTAATTTCAGTATATCCTGTTTGGGATGCGCTCCAACGGTATGGGCGCTTACTTTGCCGTTTCTCATCACCGCGATATGAGGTATGCCCTGAACATTGAAATTTGAGGCAAGCTCCGGCTCTTCATCAACATTGATTTTACCTACTTTTATGTCCTGCCGTTCGCTGGCAATCTCATCGATAATCGGTGAAACCATGCGGCAAGGGCCGCACCATGCTGCCCAAAAATCAAGCAATACCGGTTTGTCGGATTGCATGACTTCGGATTCGAAATTTTCGCGCGTAATGGTAAGTGTCGACATAATATGCCTCCTGTCTTGTTCGTGTCAACCGCAGCTTGTGATAAGATATTACGGTTTCTCACATATAAATAAAATTAAACCTACTACAGATAGTATAGCTATTTTCTAAGTACAATATACTAACAATTCTAAAAATAAGCTATGTGGGGTAGTGCCTCATTTAGAATAAGTAACTTGTGCTTTCCAGGGCCGCATTTTTGCTAAACGTAAAATTGAGGGTTTAGGGAGAGTAGGGTAGAAGGGTTATGGGCGTGGGTTATGGGGCAAAGGATTTCTGGTAAAACCAAGACCCTCCACCCATGACCCCAAACCCTATTTCGACCCAAAAACAAATCACATAATATTTCGTATTTTAGTTGGATGTTTTTTATCTTTTTCGGTATCTTGTGCAATGAGACATTACAGTGGCCGTGAGAATTTTTGTCTCCGACGCATTTTTCGGTTTTTTATATATAAATACGAAACGCAAACAGACCACTGTAATATATGGCATCATACATAATTTTAATGGGGTAGGATAATGAAAAAGAAGACACAAGGAGCAGTGTTGGTATTGGGCTTAATGGCGGCTGTCATGGTTATCGGCTGTACAATTACCGTACGTGATAGCCTGGCTACGGAGAGTCTGCCACCAGAAACACCGACAACACCAGCAACACCGATAACGCCGACAACACCGACAACACCGACAACACCGACAACGGAGCCGGGGGTGATAGTAAACGCTGATAGTCAAGATTTATCGATAAAATTTGGTGTTACAAGCGATGGGAAGACGAGGGTGAGCGATACATTGGCGCAGGTACACGCATATTTGGGCAAAAATCCTGCCGCGCCGAACGGCATAAATCTTGGTGATTACCTGGATTTGCCGAGCCTTGAGGTGGAGTTGCTTTATGCTGTCGGGGAGTTTTTGGATGATACGGTAAGCGAACAGGTAACGGTAAGCGCGCAGATAATGGTGGTAGGTATAAACTCATTTAACGGGAAAAATAACAATGGAACTACGCCTCATTTGGTATTTCAGTTTAAGGATGCGTTAGTGGATCGGACGATGGGTACATTAACGATGCCATATACGTATATAGGCAGTGGGATGCAGGACTATTTGAATGGGGATTTCCTTGCCGGATTAACAGCTGCCGGAGTGCCTGCAGGTCTTTTATGGGCTCCAAGTCGCGTAATAGCGGAAGCATTTGATGCTTGTGACGCGACACCCATAACTGACAAGGTCTGGCTGCCGACTGAGTGGGAGATATTCGGAACTAATATAAATTCAGTGAGCGCGGCAGAAACGAGTAGTAATCAGGCTCGGCTTGAGTATTATACGACTCCTGAGAGGAGGAAGAAAGTCTTATCCGATTCCTCGGCGACTCCCACAGACTATTGGTTAGCCTCGCCCCTCTTCGCCCACAACATGCTCGAAGTTGACTGCCAATGTGCGTGCAAGGTCTCCTGTGACGGCTATGCGAGTTATTCGTATGCCTACGCCGGTATTGGCGACCCCATCTCCTTCGCCGCCGATTCGCTGGGTCTGGCCCCCGCATTCTGTGTACAATAGGGTAGTAGGGTTCGGGGTATAGGGTATGCGCTTACTGATATATTATGACTAAACCCCATACCCCGAAGCAAAGGTTTAGAAGAGTTGGGTATGATACAGGATTACTGATAAGACCAACACCCTATTACCCTTTACCCATGACCCTATTCTGCCCCCTACCCGAAGCTAAGGGGCAGGGAAGTTGGGTAATGGGTAGGGAAATTCTGATAAGAACTATACCCTTTACCCCTGACCCAAAACCCTAATGTAGGTATGTTTCAAATAAGATGTGCTGAAGATCGCTTGACAGAATCATGACATTTATCATATGCTAACACCATGAGGAAAGGGGTGGGAGATATCATATCGGAGAGAGTCCGGTCTATTTTCTCTTTGGCTGACACGGTAGCAGGGTACCTGTCGCCGTACGCCCACAGCGCTGGCGCCCCAATACCCAATACCCAATACCCAATACCCAATACCCAATACCCAATACCCAATACCCAATACCCAATACCCAATACCCAAATTATTATTTAAGTACAAAAAAGTTTGTCAAGCCCCC
>JAITXS010000173.1 GCA_031284645.1 Spirochaetaceae bacterium
CCATATCGTATCTTTTATGCTTGTGATAGAGCTCGTATCAAGCGGGAGGTTTTTGTTGGTATTCTGATTTTCACCGGTACGCTCTTCCCCCTCCGACTTTACGACCCCTGCATTTCCGGCACAAGCCCACAGGAGAACGCCTATAAAACATAATCCAAAAATTTGTTTTCTCATAAGACAAATATAGCCTTTTTCATCTTTCTCGGGAAGTCCGGCGGGGGTTAAAGAGAATGTTCGCAAAGCGCCCCTGATTATTCTGTGATCGTTTTTTCGCTGACGGCGCACAGCTCATCCAAATCGTTTATGCTGATATTCAGAGCAGCGGCAAGATCCAGACTCGTGTTTTTATACGAGAGCTCCTCGTTAAGAAGCTGCTGCTGGGCTGTTGTTAAATCATTACGGGCTGTCTCCAGCGCAAGATATTCCTCCGATCCGTTTTCAAAACCCAGCCGGGCCATCTGGTAGGCGCGGTCGGCAAGATCAACGCGGAGACGCGCTATCTCGATACTGCGCCATGAATTAGATAAATTATTTACCATTGTCCTGATAGAGATTTTTGCGTTTTTTTCACTCTCTTTAAGGTCGATTTTTGCCTTCTCAAGCTCGGTCTTCGCGCTTTCTATGGCCTGCGCGTCTTTTGAGGCGGGAATCCAGCTGTCCAGAGGGATTGAAATACCGGCACTCATGGAAAGCGAATCCGAAAAAGGCTTGCTCATCGAGGGAGTTCCGCTCCAACGGGAAGAAAGACTCAGCGAAGGAGCACGGGACTGCATGATTTTCTGGGTTCTTTGTAATTCAAGTTTCTCGATATTTTGCCGTGCGCGTATCATATCAGGGCGGCTTTGCAGGTAGCGTGAGAGCAGTGCCTCCGCATCAAGCTCAATTTTTTGTATGCTAAAGATATTTTCCAGAGCAAAAACTGCCTTTTCATCGTAATCAAGCAGGGAAAGAAAAGACCTCAGGTTGTCGGAGGCAAGGAGCTCGGACCTGCTTAAATCAAAACGGGAGCTTTCAACGGCAAGCCGACTCCTCTGAAGGTCAAGCTCGCTTGTAAAACCGTTCTGAAAACGTATCCTTGTTTGCTCAAGCTGTCTTTCCGTTTGTGAGAGCTTTTCTTTAAGTACGGAAAGGTTTTTTTGTTCAACAAGAAGGCCGTAATAGGTTTTTGCCGTACTCAGTTCAAGCTGTTTTTTGCTTGATTCATAGTTTAAAATCGCACTTTGATAGGCCAAAGTGATTATTTTCATGCTTGATTTCAGACCGGGATTTAATGAAAACGTTATGCTTGCCTGAAGTCCGAAACTCGGCTCGTTTTCGGATCGCGGGCTTGAAAAACTTGTGCCGTATCCGAGGCTTCCCCCTGCGCTGATGCCGGGGAAAATCTGCGCCCAAAGATTATCCGCCGCTATTTTTGCAGTATTGAGATCGAGCGTACTTTTCGCAAGGCTCATACTCTGCTCAACCGAGCGTTCAAGCGCTGCAGAGAGACTCAGGACAGAAAGTCCGGGCGGCTCTGCTTCCGCACCCCGGATTTCTAAAACGGAAAAAACAAGGAAGCCGACAAGACCAATCTTTTTTTTCAATTTCATTAAGAACACTATAACGGAAAGATATTAAGAGGTAAACGCTTGTAAAATAAGATTGTGTTTGCTGTTCCAAGGCCCCTTCCCCATAGTATAATTTTTTGCTAATCTGGAGGCATGACGAAACTCTATAAATGCTCCTCTCCGCATTTCTGCGAAGAAGAAGGTGAAGACCACGAAAAAGAAAAACAGGAGAGTGGTCAGGACGCTCTGTTAAGCCGTATGCTCAAAACACGGACGATTCTTTTGTCCGGCGAGATCAACAAAGATTTAGCGGAAAAAATCATAAGGCAGCTTTTGCTTTTGGAAAATATGAGTGATGATCCTGTACGAATTTTCATTGACTCGCCCGGCGGTGATGCTGATGCGGGCTTTGCGATTTTTGACATGATTCGTTTTGTAAAGCCGCCTGTATGGATAGTGGGCATGGGGCTTGTCGCAAGCGCAGCGGCAATTATTCTGCTTGCCGCTCCGAAAGAGCGCAGGGTCGGGCTCCCGAATAGCCATTATCTGATACATCAGCCGCTTTCCGGCATACGCGGAGTCGCGACGGATATCGAAATACACGCGCGGGAACTTGATAAATTAAAAGAAAAAATCAATCGTTTAATTGCAGATGAAACAAACATCTCTTTTGAACAGGTTGAAAAAGATACTGACCGGGACTATTGGATGACTTGTGAGGAAGCGCGGGATTATGGGCTGCTCTCAAAAGTAATAAAGAGTCGTGTCGAATTAGATTAAACTAAGCGCACGCTTTAAGGAGCAAAACCAACAATGAGCAGCGGTAATCAGGGAAAGAAAGACGGCGGCGGCCCTTTTAATTTTGGCGGACCGACCGGGCCCAAAACGCCCGATCCTAAAAAGTGGAACGGATGGAAATTTTCCATCGGATATATACTCGTTTTAATTGTGGGCATGAGCCTTTTCAATTATATCTTTATGAATAAGGTAAATGCGGTTGTTGACTATTCTGAATTTAAAAAAAAGATAGCGGCCGGTGAAATAAAACGGGTCGAACTTGATGAATCTTACTTTGTTGGTTACACGGTCAAGGTTCCGGTAAAAAATCCGGTTAAAGCGCCGGTTCTTTTCGGGCTGAGTGCACCGGAACCGGAAAAAGAGGAGAATCCCGTCTATCGTACGGTACCGATACCCGACCCGGAATTTGTCAAACTAATGGATGAACAAGGGGTCGACTACTATGCGGTTTCCCATGAGGGGAACGCATTACTGAATTTCTTTGTCACATGGGTCTTGCCGATTGTCTTTTTTATCATTATCTGGCGCTTTTTAATGCGGAAAATGGGTAATTTGGGCGGTAATATGCTTTCGTTTGGGCAAAACAAGGCTGCCATTGTCGCCGAAGGGGATGTAAAAACCCGCTTTTCCGATGTTGCCGGCGAAGATGAAGCAAAAGAAGAGCTTGTTGAAGTTGTTGATTTTCTAAAAAACCCTAAAAAATACACCGATATAGGCGGAAAAATCCCGAAAGGAATCCTTTTAGTGGGGCCGCCGGGTACCGGTAAAACGCTTTTGGCACGGGCTGTCGCGGGAGAGGCCGAGGTCTGTTTTTTCCGTATGAGCGGCGCTGATTTTGTTGAAATGTTTGTCGGTGTCGGCGCGGCGCGGGTACGGGATCTTTTTAAACAGGCGCGCAGTAAAACACCGTGTATTATTTTTATTGACGAGCTTGATGCTATCGGTAAAAGCAGAATTAACAATATTGGCGGCGGCAATGATGAACGGGAGCAGACCTTAAATCAGCTTCTTGTCGAGATGGATGGTTTTGATGCAACAGGCGGCCTTATTGTGCTTGCGGCGACAAACCGTCCGGATGTTCTTGACCCCGCTTTGCTCCGTCCCGGACGTTTTGACCGGCAGGTACTGGTCGACAAACCCGACCTTAAAGGACGTGAGGATATTTTGAAGATCCACGCCAAGGATGTAAAACTTTCGCCGTCCGTTGATTTGGCTGCCGTTGCCCGAAGCACATCAGGTTTTGTGGGTGCGGATTTGGCAAACATTGTAAATGAAGCGGCTTTGCTTGCTGTGCGCGCGGGACGTCTTATTGTTGAACAGCAGGATTTTAGCGAGGCAATAGAAAAAACCGTTGCCGGTTTGCAGAAGAAAAATCGGGTTATAAAACCGGAAGAACGACGTATTGTTGCCTTCCACGAAACAGGACACGCCTTGATCGCCGCATTGACCCCTTCCTCGGACCCTGTTCAGAAGATTTCGATTATTCCTCGTGGTTTCGGTGCGCTTGGCTACACCTTGCAGATGCCCATTGAGGATCGCTATCTTATGACCGAGGATGAGTTAAAAGGGAAAATCAGCGTCCTCCTTGGGGGACGTGCCGCTGAGGAGATTGTGTTCGGGAAAATTTCAACCGGTGCGGCCAACGATCTTGCCAAGGCAACGGATATTGCCCGTAAAATGATTGTCGATTACGGCATGAGCGAACGATTCCGTAATGTCGCATTGACAAGCCGCGGACTGAGTATGCTCGGCGACAGCCGTCCTCCTGACCCGATGTTTCAGCGGGAATACTCCGATGCCACCCAGCAGTATATTGACGAAGCCATTGCGTCTTTGGTCAACACGCAGTATGTTCACGTAAAGGCAAGTTTACAGGAAAAAGAAAGCTTGCTTAAAAAAATAGCCGAGATCCTCCTTGATAAAGAAACCATTGACGAAAAAGAATTTAAATCATTGGTGGGAGGAATTGATGCCGCAGCCTAGTGCTCTGCAAAGCCTGCAAAGGGGGCGCAATGACAGCTGAAATGTTTACTTTTTGTGATTTTGCACAGGAAAATAACGGAAAACTTACGATTGTTGGTACTTTTGATACAATTCTGGCGAAAGATTTCCCCTGTGTTCATCCCCAACTGGCGCTTGTTATTCGAATACGTTTTAATATCAGTGAATTTTCCCCGCATGCATTCAAAATAGAGGCGCGGGACCTTGACGGAGAGGTCTGTATGGAACCGATCGCCGGTACCATAGATGTGCGCGGTATAGGGAACGCGACATCGGTTTCCCATCTTGTATTTAATATCGCGAGTTTTCGTTTTAACAATGCCGGCGTGATTAATTTTATTTTGTATATTGACGACAGAGAGCAAAGCTCAGTGCCGCTCTATGTCAGAAAACACCATGCATAGCGTGGTTCTGTGTTTCGAATATTTGTGTAGGGTATAAGTTCTGCGCTTATCATTCTGAAAGAGGGGGCGGGTATAGTGTTGAGATATCTCTCTGATATTATACTACACCCGATACCTTTGATCCTGTTAGCTGACACCCAAGTTAAACAAATGATTATGTCTTTTAAAAAATATATATTATGCCTTTTCGGGTTTTTTATACTTGGAACTCTTTATCCGCAAGAACAGCAAACGAAGGATATTGGATCATCCGGCGGGCCGGTTCTGTCGGCGAAAGCGGCTGTCCTGCTTGATGCGGCCACGGGGAGTGTTCTTTACACGAAAAATCCGGATTTGCCGCTTCCACCGGCGTCTCTTACAAAACTTATGGCCATGCATATCGCGTTGAGTCAGTCCGCCGCCTTGGGGATTTCGCTTGACGAGCGTTTTGAGGTTCCGGAGGAAGGCTGGTGGAGAAATCAGCCGCCGCGTTCCAGTCTGATGCACCTTGATCGGGGACAGGTGGTGAGTCTCCGTGAACTTTTATTAGGGCTTGTCATCCCGTCCGGTAACGATGCGGCGGTGGCTGTTGCCTTGCGTTTTTCCCCGACTATTGATGATTTTGCGGCAAAGATGAACGCTGAAGCGCGGCGTTTGGGGTTAAAAACAACGAGTTTTGTCGAAGCTTCGGGAATTTCCGAAAAAAACAGCACAACAGCCCTTGAATTTGCTGAATTTTGCCGCTTATATATTAAACTGCACCCTGAAACACTCAAAGAATACCACACAGTTGAGGAATTTGTGTATCCCAAGGTTGAAAACCTTCTGCCCACCGGACAGAAGCGGGCACAAAGCTTTGTTTACCGGAATCATATCGGTTTAGTCGGCTCTTACCCCGGTGCGGACGGCTTAAAAACCGGTTATATAGACGAGGTCGGCTATAATCTTGCCGTAACAGCGCAACGGGACGGCACTCGTTTTATCGCGGTGATACTTGGTGTTCCGACAGAACTCGGCGCGTATCGCGGGCCGCAGAGTCGGGACGCGGACGGGAAGGCTCTGCTTGATTGGGCTTTTAATAACTATAAAACACTCTATATCGAATATCCTGTGTTGGAAGATGCACGGATTTGGAAAGGAACACAAAATCATGTTAAGGTCTTGCCGGAAATTCCCTCCCAGGATTCCCCTGTTTTTGGCGCGTTTACCGTAAAGCGTGATCGCGGCGTTCAAGTGTATTATGACCTTGAAATGTTCAAGGGGCTTGTATCTCCGCTTCCCGCCGCTTCTGTGGCCGGGGTTTTAACGTTTTCCGACAGCCTTGGTGAAATCGCACGCATCCCGCTGCTGACGAGCGCTCCTGTTGAAAAGGGGAATATATTCAAGCAGATATGGGACACTATTGTTATGTTTTTTTTAGGAATCAAAATAGCATAACGAGAATGTCTTTTTATGTATTGATATTACCATGATAAAGCAACTGCTTATACTACTTATCTTTCTGCTTTTGATAAGCGCCTGCGCCGCAGAAGGGCCGCTTGTTATGCAGAATTACAATCTTCAATCAGAGAAAATAAAAACAGGGGATTCAATAAAAATAGTCGTGATATCCGATACGCACAGTCAAATCTTTGAGCAAGGCGGTAAAAGAATCATAGACAAAGTAAAAAATGAAAAGCCGGATTTTATTTTTTTGACCGGGGATATCATTGACAACAAGCTTCCTCTGATTGGCTCAAAAATATTTTTGTATAATATACAGAATATAGCGCCGATCTACTATGTTCCCGGCAATCATGAATATTATAACAGAAATATAGATGAGCTGCTTGCTGTCGTAAAAAATTACGGCATAATGGTTTTGCAGGATATTTTTATTGAAATAGAGCTAAGAGGGAACAAGATTATTATTGCCGGTGCCGATGATCCTGCCCGAAAAAAATTCCGGGCCGATGATTACGATTGGCAGGCTGCCTCTGAGCAGGCATTTTCCGCTTTAGCGGATAAAGACGGATATAAAATTCTTCTTGTCCACAGACCGGATCATGCTGCGGCATTCGCCAAGTATACTATTGATTTAATGCTCTCAGGCCATACGCACGGCGGACAAATCCGCTTTCCCCCGTTTATCAACGGCTTATACGCGCCAGGGCAGGGGCTCTTTCCCCAATACCCAGGCGGTCAATATCAGATCGATTCTTTGACGCTTATTATAAGTCGTGGACTTACAACAGAGCGTCCCCGCCTTCCCCGTCTTAATAATCCGCCGGAAATTGTCGTTGTGGAAATTACCGGCATAGATGATCCGTGAAAAAAGAGTCCGTGAGCTTAAATCGGGCTCACCACAATATTCACGAGCTTACCGGGAACAGTGATGATCTTTGTGATATTTTTCCCTTCAAGCCATTTTTGTATGACCTCCGAGGCGCGTGCGGTTTTTTCAAGCTCTTCTTTTGATGTGCCGACGGATGCTTGAAATTTGTCACGAATTTTACCGTTTATTTGAATAACAATCGTTGCCTCCTGGTCGGCGGCGATCATGGGGTCAAAGGATGGCCATCTTGCTTTTGATATTGATTCCCTGTGCCCGAGTTTTTCCCAGAGTTCCTCGCCCAGATGCGGCGTATATGCACTTACCATGATGACAAGAGGTTCCCAAATTTCTCTTGTCAAGGTCTCAAGCTTGGCAAGCTCCGATGAATAGATCATCATCGCTGAAATTGCCGTATTAAAATTGAGTTTATCAGTATCCTCGCTCACTTTTTTTATGGTTTTGTGGAGGAGGCGTAAAAGAGAGGGCGGGGGATTGAGGCTGTTCACTATTTCCTTTTCACCGATACTCCAAAGTCTTTCGAGAAAACGCTGGATACCGACAAGTCCTGCAGTTATCCACGGTTTGGAAACTTCCAGAGGACCCATAAACATCTCATAGACGCGCATGGCGTCTGCGCCGTATTCATTTATAATATCATCAGGATTGATTACATTTCCCCGTGATTTGCTCATCTTCTGGTTGTCCTCTCCCAGTATCATTCCCTGATTAACAAGCCGCTTGAAGGGCTCCTTTGTGTTGACAAGACCATAGTCATAGAGGACTTTATGCCAGAAACGGCTATAAAGGAGGTGCAAAACTGCGTGTTCCGTGCCGCCGACATAGAGGTCTACCGGCATCCAATAGTTTATTTTATCTTGAGAGGCAAACGCTGCGTTATTGTGCGGGTCAAGGTAGCGCAGATAGTACCAACAGGAACCGGCCCACTGGGGCATGGTGTTTGTCTCGCGCCTGGCAGGCCCTGCGCAGCACGGGCATGTAGTATTTACCCAATCGTCTATTTTGGCAAGCGGCGATTCACCGGTACCGCTTGGCGCATAAGATTCAACCCGAGGCAGTTTTAAGGGCAATTCACTTTCCGGCAGCGGCACTTTACCGCATTTTTTACAGTGGACAATGGGGATGGGCTCGCCCCAGTAGCGCTGGCGGCTGAAAATCCAATCCCGTAACTTGTAATTTACCGCTTTTTTCCGTATGCCTTGTGCTTCAAGCCATTCGGTAATTTTTACTTTTGCCTCCGCTGTCGCAAGTCCGTTGAATTCTCCTGAATTAATCACAAAGCCCTCTGATATAAGCGGGGAATTTTGCGTGTTTCCCGCTTCCCCCGCAACCACCTGCGTAATCGGCAGATTAAAAATACGGGCAAATTCCCAGTCTCGTTCATCATGGGCGGGAACAGCCATAATCGCGCCGGTGCCATAGGAAATAAGGACATAATCAGCTATCCAGACAGGAATTTTTGCCTTGTTTACCGGATTAATCGCATAAGCGCCGCTCCATACGCCGGTTTTTGTCTTGGCAAGGTCTGTGCGCTCAAGATCGCTCTTTTTTGCCGCAGCGTCAATATAGGCATCGACTGCGGCTTTTTGTTCTGGGCTTGTGATTTTTTCGACAAGCGGGTGTTCCGGAGCAAGCACCATGTAAGTCGCACCAAAGAGCGTGTCCGGACGTGTTGTGTAGATTTCAAGCGATTCTTCGGGGTAGCCGTCAAGTTGGAAGAAAACATTGGCTCCTTCGCTTCGGCCAATCCAGTTACGCTGCATCAATTTGACAGGCTCAGGCCAGTCAAGTGCCTCAAGGTCTTCAAGTAAGCGTTCTGCATAAGCGGTAATCTTTAATATCCACTGGCGGATGCGTTTTCGTATTACCTTGGTGCCGCAGCGCTCACAGCAGCCGTCCTTCACTTCCTCATTGGCAAGCCCTGTTTTACACGACGGGCACCAGTTAATCGGGCTTTCAGCCTCGTAGGCAAGTCCTTTTTTAAAAAGCTGAAGGAATATCCATTGAGTCCACTTATAATACTCCTCGTGCGATGTGTTCACCTCACGATCCCAGTCATAAGAAAACCCGAGTCTTTTTATTTGAGTGCGGAATTTCTCACAGTTTGCCTCTGTTGTTATCGCCGGATGAGTTCCGGTCTTAATTGCGTAATTTTCCGCCGGAAGGCCGAACGCATCAAAACCCATAGGATGGAGCACGTTAAAGCCGGACATTCGGAGATAACGGCAGTAAATATCCGTTGCCGTATAACCTTCAGGATGTCCGACATGCAGGCCTTGTGAAGAGGGGTAGGGGAACATATCAAGCACATAGCGGCGTTTTTCTTTTGGGAAGGCTCCGTCCTCTTCGGCGCGGAAAGTCTTGTTCTCCTCCCAGTATCGCTGCCACTTACTTTCGATTGCTTCAAATGGGTATTTTACCATGATATCTCCTTGAGTGCCCGCATCCTTATCGCACGGCATTTAATTGTATATTGACAGAGGATTTCTGATAAGACCTGCGCCTCTGATCAAGGGTAGTAGGGTCAAGGGTAGGGGATTTCTGGTAAAATCTATACCCTATACCCTACAACCCAAAACCCTATTTTCTCACCACCTTCTCGGTTTGAAATCCGGGTCATCGGGGAGTATCTTCATGGTGTCGCCGCTCTGTTCAAGTACATAAAAACCCTGCTCTATCGCATAATTCCGCGTTTCACCATCGATCACCGCCGCCGCTATCGCGCCGTAAAGATTCAGCCCCGGGTACATATTCCGTGCTTGTAACAGGGCCATTCTTTTTGTATGACGGACTATATCATCTGTGGTGGGATGAGTCTTGACTTCGACTATCATGATGTCATCCCCATTTTGGAACACAGTATCTATCTCGGTTAAGGTCTTGCCGTCCTTGTCCTGTATATAAATATTGCGTGCGGTTCTGTTAAACGAGAAGCCCATTTTCTTAAACTTCTCAAGGACGTTCGGCGTTACAAGGTGTTCGATAATTTCGCCGACCCTGTTGGTTAATTTCCCCAAACTTTTGTTGAGCTCTTGCCGAGCTTGTTCTGCCAGGCGGGTGGCTTCCTTTTGTCTTAGATCAGCTTCATCCTGCCGCCTTTTGAATTCCTCGCATTCCTTGATGAATTTAGCTTCGGCTTCTTCCTGCTTTTTACGAGCGTTCGCCTCTGCTTCTTCCTGCTGCCTTTTGAATTCCGCCCGCTCCTCGCGGAATTTTGCATCGGCTTCCTCTCGTTCGCGGGCCAGTTTGTCCAGCCACTCGTTAAAATTCGCCATAGTGACGTACTCCCGCTCTCTCGGCCGGGCTTTTGTTTCTGCCATGTTTTTTGCCTCCTCTGTTTATTATAAAAGATTTAGCGTCAAGGATACATAGTATATAGTGCGGATGATTAATGTTGCATGAATATGATATAAAAAAAAATGATAGATGTTCAATATTTTTACCGCTTGACACATTCATGACATTCATCATAAACTAACACCATGAGGAAAACGCAAGAGATATCGGCCTTGAGCGCCGCGCCCCAATACCCAATACCCAATACCCAATACCCAATACCCAATACCCAATACCCAATACCCAATACCCAAATTATTATTTAAGCGAAAAAAAGTTTGTCAAGCCCCCTGTG
>JAITXS010000047.1 GCA_031284645.1 Spirochaetaceae bacterium
GGGTATAGGGTTTAGACTTTATCAGTAAGCCTGCACCATCCCCAACTCTTCTAACCCTTTGCTTCGGGTAGGGGGTCTAAATAGGGTAATGGGGTAGAGGGTATAGATTTTACCAGAAAATCGTAAAACATATCCAAAGCGGCTGTTTTATGGCATTTTAAACCACTTTACAGCTACGAATTGACGCTTGTTATTTCTTTCTTGTTAAACGCCCAAAATTTGTTTAGTATAAAATTGAGCGGCACGGTTATAATCAAGCTGAACACCGGCGCAAGGTACGGAGATACACCAAGTACTTCAATCTGCACATACAGTAAAATATTTTGTAAAACTAACCCGGTAAAACCATAGGCAAGAAAAGTCCGCAGTAATGATTTTAAAATATCTTTTTTTTCGCCGGAACCCTTAAATACATAACGCATGTTCCAGTAAAATGAATTCAGAACGCTTACCACAAACGCAATGATACTGGCAGCCAAATAATGCAGATGAACATATACCAGCAGTGAGTAGATCACATAGGATATGAATGTGTTTGACAGCCCGACAATACCGAACTTGATAAATTGAATAAAACTTGGGGGGAATCGGCTAAAAATAGCGTTCAATTGTTTTTTCACTTCTTTTTTTGAATTCCTCTACCGGCTTACAAACACTGATGCCTTCAACCGCTCATGACAGAATACATTGTCTCCCAACCAAATTGTACTCTGAAACCCCCAGTCTTCTCAAGCCCACATTCGGAGATTTTTAAAAAATCAGATGCTTTGCATATTTTCGTAAACAGAGAATTCCCCCCAAGCTCCCGCCGTGCCCCGTGATGCCTCATTTCAAAACAGTCTGCCATTTTTGGGTATCTTTTTCTAAATGAGGCACTGCGCGCCATTGACAAGCAGGCAATTCCGGTGGTATAGTAAGAGTATCCTACTACTTCAGGAAAAGGTATAAAAATATGCCATCTACTACTACAAGCGACTACAAGACTCTTTCCCTTGCACCTCTTGAATTGTTTTGCGGTAAATTGTTTCAATCCTACGGATTTACCGAAACTGAAAGTAAAGAGATTAGCGAGATTGTACTTCGTGCTGATTTATACGGCATTGAGTCTCACGGCATACAGCGTTTAATTCGTTATCACCAAGAGATTTTCTCGGGTGCTGTGGATGTACACGCGAAACAGGAAATTATTCGTGAGACAGCGATTTCTGCGGTGATTGACGGACATCAAGCGATGGGGCAGCTCACGGCGGCCTATGCTATGCGTCTTGCAATTGAAAAAGCACAAAAATCAGGTATCGGTATGATTACCGTCCGCAATTCAAATCATTATGGCATAGCATCTTACTATGCGCTGCAAGCGGCAAGCGCCGATCTTATCGGTATCTCTATGACTAACAGCGAGGCACTTTGTGTCCCGACACACGGTAAACGGGCGATGCTTGGCACAAACCCGATTGCAGTGGCGGCACCTGCGGAGCCTGTACCGTTTTCATTTGATGCGGCAAGCACCGTGGTACCGCGCGGAAAACTTGAGGTGTATAAAAAAAATGGCAAGCCGCTTCCGGCAGGCTGGGCAATTGATACGGACGGACGCCCGACAGAAGATGCAGGCGCTGTCCTTGATGCTATTATCAATAAATTGGGCGGCGGCATTGCACCGCTCGGCGGTACGGGGGAAGTCAACGGCGGGCATAAAGGGTATGGCTTTGCATTGATCGTAGATCTGTGCGCCGGTATTTTATCAGGCGGCATGACATCCAATCATATTAATCTTCAGCCCGGTCATATCGGTATCTGTCATTTTTTTACCGCAATTGATTACGGCATGTTCGGGGATAAATCCGAAATTAAAAAGCGTCTTTCGGTTTTTTTACAGGAATTGCGGGATTCACCGAAAGCAGACGGAGCGGCGCGTATTTATACGCACGGTGAAAAAGAGCACGAACATTTTTCAAACTGCATGGCTTCCGGTACTATTTCCGTTAATCCGAAAACAGTACTGGAATTAAAGGAAATTGCAAAAGAACAGGGACTTGATTTTAATGCCGCATAATCTGCGGGATTATTATAGCTGATGCGTCTTGGAACGCATTATACTCGGGGCTTGCAGCTCATACAGACCACACACTTGGAGGTGTTATATGAAAGTAGGGATCATTGAAAAACCGGGCGAACTTAAAATCGCAGAACGTGACATACCCAAGGTAAAAGACAGTCACGATGTATTGATTAAGGTAAAACGAGTCGGTATTTGCGGATCGGATATCCATATTTTCCACGGCAAAAATCCTTTTGCGGTGTATCCTCGTGTATGGGGACATGAATTTGTCGGTGAAGTTATAGAAACCGGTTCCGATGTAAAAAGCGTACACCAAGGTTCCCATGTAGTGGTTGAGCCGATTTTGTTTTGTGGTAAATGTTATGCCTGCCGACAGGGACGCGGTAATGTTTGTGAAAAACTACAGGTAATGGGAGTACATACAGACGGCGGCTGTCAGGAGTATTTCCTTGCCAGGGAATCAAGTCTTCATCTGCTTCCCGAATCCCTTCCCTGGGATGAAGCTGTTTTAATAGAGCCGTTTACGATCGGAGCGCAGGCCTGTTACCGCGGCAATGTGCAAAAAGATGATGTTGTCCTTATTATGGGTGCCGGAACAATTGGTTTGACCGTTTTGCAGATGGCAAAACTTGCAGGAGCCACGGTCATCGTAACAGATTTAGTGCCCGAAAAACTTGCCTATGCAAAAACACGCGGAGCAGATTATATTATCAACGCAAAAGAAGAAAACCCGATTGAAAAAGTGCGCGAAATTACCGGCGGCATGGGGGCAAATGTAACGGTTGACGCCGTGTGTATCAAAAAAAGCTTTGAAGATGCTATTGAGCTGACATCGGCAGCGGGCCGTATCGTTGAATTAAGCTTTAATGAAATTCCCAGCGATATTGCACCGGTAAACATCGTTAAAAAAGAATTAACAATCTGCGGTTCCCGTTTACAGACGAAACGATTCCCCGTTGTTATAGACTATTTGAATCAAGGCAAACTGGCGCTTTCAGGCTTTATCACAAAGTCCTATCCGCTTAGTCAAATGATCGATGCATTTGATTATGTGGATAAAAACAATGCATCAGTACGGAAAGTTATCATCACAATGGATTAAGTACCAAAACAGGGCAGATTCAAAACAGCATGAACCTGCTCTGTTTGATTGTGCAAAAGATCACAAAATTTTGCCGCATATTTTGCTGTCTTGACATTATGGTCTGTTTGTGATAAATAGTATGATGTAGAGGCCAATCAGGTATAAGAGGATCGTTCCTCTACCTAAAAGCCGATACCACAACACTAATGTAGCACCCCATTGACAAATTTTTTTTTAAAGGTATAAAATTAAACATTCAGGAATTAAAATCCCCCAATATCTTTTTATGAACTTAACATTAAAAATTCAGAGGGAAACACCCGAAAAAATTCATTCACATCTTGGAGTTATGATATGGCATATATAAGGAAAAGCCGAAAAACTGAACCTGAAGCATCGGCGGAAAACGAAATTCCTGCGGGTATCACCGGGGAAGCTCTGCTATTTAATACAAGAGAAGAAGCCCAGTCTGTCTCTGTGGCATCAGCTTCCACAGAGGAAAGACCGCCGGAAAATCAAAACAGGATCGGTACTACAGGTAGGACTTTTGATCGACGAAATAATGAAAGCGAAATACAGCAAGGAAATAGAGATGAGGCTGAGGAAGGATTTTTCGGCGAAAGCGAAGGCGAACTTGACCTGCCGGAATCCCCCACTTCTTTTACCGGCGGAGAGGAAGCTATTGAGCGCCCGAGACTTGTCCTCAAAGCCAAACAGCGCTACAAAGAATACGAAGGCAACGATGAGAACGGACGCTCACAGCAGCGCGCGCGCCCACGGCGTCCCTATGAAAGAAATACCAACGCCAATACCAATCACTACAACAATAGCGGCACTTATGCAAACAATTTTAACTTTCAATCAGGAATCAATCAAGCGGGGATGAATGCCGCCGTTAATTTGAATAATGTTGCGTATTCCCAGGGCCCCCTGCCTGAATTACCGAAAAATCTGCCCTCAATGCCGGACCTCTACGGAAAACCGGAGCCAAAAAGCGATGATGACGGCAAAATCCGTCTTTCAATAAACGAACTGAGCCGCCTTAGCATGATTGATCTTCGGGAACTTGCGGCCTGTTATGGTATTAGCCATGAAGACCTGATGGGATTACGAAAACAGGAAATTATCTTTACCTTGTTGAAAATCCACACTGAACGCGGAGGTATCATCTATGCGTACGGATCACTTGAAATTTTAAGTGATGGCTACGGATTCCTGCGCAGTCCGCAAAATTCATATCTCCCCGGGCCGGATGACATTTATATCAGCCCCAGCCAGATAAGGCTCTTTGCGCTGAAAACCGGAGACACCGTTTACGGGCAGATTCGAAGCCCGAAAGAAGGCGAACGATTCTTTGCCATGCTCCGCATTGAAACAGTCAACTATGATGACCCGAGCGTTGTGCAAAACCGGGTTCCGTTTGATAACTTAACACCGCTCTATCCTGATGAAAAACTTAACCTTGAAACAAGCACCGAGGATATTTCCACCAGGATCATTAACCTCTTTTGCCCGATTGGTAAGGGACAGCGTTCAATCATTGTAGCGCCGCCGCGTACCGGTAAAACAATCATGATGCAGCGTATTGCCAACGCAATTACAGAAAATCACCCGGAAGTTTATCTTATAGTCCTTCTGATTGACGAGCGCCCGGAAGAAGTTACCGACATGGAACGTTCTGTCCGTGCCGAGGTTATATCATCGACTTTTGACGAGCAGGCAACACGCCACGTTCAGGTTGCCGAAATGGTGCTGGAAAAAGCAAAGCGCCTTGTTGAACACAAGCGCGATGTTGTGATCCTTCTGGACTCAATTACCCGTTTGGCCCGCGCCTATAACCAGACCGTGCCGACATCAGGTAAAATCCTCTCAGGCGGTGTTGATTCCAACGCACTCCACAAACCCAAGCGTTTTTTCGGTGCCGCGCGGAATATTGAGGAGGGAGGCAGTCTTACCATCATCTCAACTGCGCTTGTCGAAACAGGCAGCAGGATGGACGAAGTTATTTTCGAAGAATTCAAAGGCACCGGCAATATGGAAATTAACCTTGACCGTAAGCTTTCTGATCGCCGCCTCTTCCCGGCAATTAGTATTAAAAAATCCGGAACTCGTAAAGAAGAATTACTCCTTACCGAGTATGAGCTGAAGATGATGTGGATTCTTAGAAAGTTTATCAATCCGATGGAAGATGTTGAGATTATCGAGATGCTGGTTGACAAAATGAAAAAAAGCAAGAATAATGAAGCATTCTTGAAATCTATGAATACAGGGGCAGCCGGAATAGATTAAAATATTCAAGCAGCCGAAAAAAAATCAAGAGAGGAAACTATGAGAACCGGAATTCATCCGAAATACGAAAAAACAACGATCACCTGCGCTTGTGGTAGTGTCATTGAAACACGCTCCACAACAAAGGATATCAAGGTGGAAATTTGTTCTGCCTGTCATCCTTTTTTTACCGGGAAACAAAAACTTATTGATACGGCCGGACGTATTGAACGCTTTCGCAAGAAATACAATATCAAAGAAGCGTAAGATCCCGAATAATTCTGATCTTAACGCTTCATCTCGTTTGTGCGCTTGAAATATGATCAACGCGAAGGGAGATCGTTTGGGTTAGATATATCAAGGATAGAGTAAGCACCGTTGGCGGAATCATGAAGGACGATACAATTCCGCCCTGCTTCTTTTGCTTTATAAAGTGCCGAATCCGCCGCTTGGTAAAGTTCTTGTGAGCTGTCCCGCGATCCGCCGCGCATAATATAAAGCCCAAAACTGGCCGTCACATAGGGAGCCACAGAAGAATCCGCATGGGGGATTTTTAAATCAATAATCATTTGGCGGAGTTTTAAAGCAACGCGTTGCGCTTCGACAATACGGTTTTCTGTCCAAAGTACGATGAATTCTTCACCACCGACCCGTGCGGCAAAGACACGATTTTCTTCGGCAAGCCGCTTTAGCACGGAGCCGACAGCTTTTAGAACCTCATCACCTTTTTGATGCCCGTAGCAATCGTTGTATTTTTTGAAAAAATCAACATCCATCATAACAATGCAGACCGTTTGATGAACATGTCTGCATACTGAGGTAAAGAAATCAACGGATTGCTCAAAACTCCGTCTGTTATTTAAACCGGTAAGTTGATCGTGAATACTCTCTTTGTGGTAGCGGTTGCGTTCTTCCTCCAAAGAGTGCGAGGTTACAAGGCCCTTTATAAAAACATAGCAGATATACCAATTTAAAGTCATAGCGATGATACAGGCAACAGTAACATTGACGATATCGAAACGTTGATCGCGCTGAACCTGAATTCCGAAAATGGGTTCCATCATCAGGTAAGAAAACGCAAAAATCCCGATAACCGCGATATTACAGCACAGATTAAAAATAAAGCCCTGGATAAAAATAACTTCAAGACTTAAGAAAAAGAGCAGAAAGCGAATAGCATAAACACTCTGATCAATAAAACAAGCATAAATCGCGAAAGCAGTAAGATTTATGTAAAAGAACAGCTCCCCAATGGTCTGTTTCATTCCGTGAACGTCCTGCTTCCAGATTAAAATACGGCTATAAATAAAAATAAAAAACTGGATGGCAGCGAAAATATAATACGCTTCTCCCCTATAGCTCTTTCCTCCGGGGTATAGGGAAAGCACAATAATCAAACACGCAGTAACAAGGCTTCCGATACTAAGGCTGCCGCTGTTATGAGCGTTTAATTCCGTTTTGCAGTCGTTTACCTTTTCTTTAGTGAAGCCGTAGTAGAGTATATGCTTAAGAAATGAAATAATAGATTCCTCCTTGAAGCGCCTTACGTCGGTCGGACAGAGCTATTTTATCGTTTTTTTTTAACTAGTGGAAGAGGTCGTCAACAGAGGTGTCAACAGAGGTCTATCAATAGCAACAGCGATTCTTATCAAGAAGGATTCGGGAGAATAAGGTCAAAATAAGGTGCGGACGGGAAACATCACCGGGCCACCGGACGCTTAGATTAGGCATCCCCCTTTTGAAAAATTGCGGGAATGAAAACCATTCCCTGTAAAACGGGGATTGCTATCTTTATTCCATTTTCCAGCGTTTATAAGATACCTTGCTTGGTGTTTCAGCGGTATTCGGCTTATCCGTTTCCTGTTTGTGATCCTGCTCGACAAGCCGGACATTTACACCGGTATCCGGCAATTCTCTTTCATGGGGAGCTTTGTCTTCCACCAGGGTTTCTTCCCAGTTATCCTTGCCGGTAAGCACATCAAGGCCCTTGTTAAAGTAAAGTTCAAAACGCTCTTTAGCTTTGCGCGTGCCGCCTTTATGTAAAGCGCACATGAGGAAAACTTGCGTAAGACCGTTGGCAGCAAGTCCCGATGGAGTGGGAACTACCTGATCGCCGCCCGGCATAAGATTGCCATACGCCCAAAAAGCACTTAACGCCAAAAGTCCGGCCGGAGTGCCGGGACACTCGTTACCCATATCAAGACAGGCTTTGCTGTTTAAATCATCAGGGGCATTGACCCAGCGATACACAGCATCAAGCGTTTCATCCCGCATTTTTTTCTCATGTGCCGGTATCTTCGGCGGTAAAACCGATTTTATTAAATCGGATGTTTCTTTTTGAACCGCCCCGAGCTGGGCTTTAAGTTTTTCAGCTTCAACAAAAAGAGGAGATTGAGGGTCCAGGTCGTATTGATGATAACTTTCTTTAAGTCTCTGCCCTAATTGTTGTAAAAGAGCCATAGGGTCTATGCCGTGGACTTTTGCGAATTCCTGATAAACAAATTCCTGCGCTTCTTCTACTACTGAAAGTACTTCAGGATTAACAAGACTCCGCATAACTTCTTTTTGTGCTCTTATTTTCTGCAAGGTATTGTCAAAAATTTTTAAATCGTCAGGGCTGGGACCGGCTTCGTTTATTTTTGCGAAATCAGGAACTTCAACATTAAAATCTTTTGCTATATCGGCTATGTCACGCTCCACAGCAGGATTTATCCGCAGCTCCTCAATTAACGAATTAACGCATTGGTAACCCCACCAGACACCCGCCCGGCGATGACAGACATATGCTAAAAGCTCACAGGCATCCTTATGTTTGCCTTGTTCGGCAAGCTTAAACGCCATGTGTTCTGCGTTCAATGTCCCTTCATACAATTCCGCAATGTCCGGCCGTATTTTAAAATTTTCTTTTTCTACAGCTCCGGACACCGTTACATAACGCAAGAGTACAATATGCTTGTTCTGCCAATCAAGTTTATCAGCCATGTCTTTTCCTTTTTTACAATTGTTAAGTCATCTTTAAGGCTTTTACCTCAATATCCGAGGCTCCGGCTTTTGTCCGCAGCGCGGTTGCTCCGCTGTCCGCAGCCGTTGCTTCGGTATTAGCCGCATTGGCGTCCGTTGCCGCCGCCGAAATATCACCATCCTGCGCCGATATCTTATCGTGCGAAAGCTTGCCTTCTTTTTCCGAAGCAGCCACCTCTGCGCTGCTTAATTTCACTTCATCCTCGGTAGGTTTTACCGACTTGTCTCCGGTCAGTCCGCTGTCATGATAATTACTGACGACCAATGCCTCTATAATTGATACACCCGCCGCAACAGCTAACTCGGCCGCCACCGAACTTATCAAGGGGGAAGTCGCCTCTTTGAGTTTTGCCTTTATAGTTTCATCTAACGCCATGATTATAAAGCCTCCGCAGCATAACTTGTTGTTTGTGTGCTGCTTTTACGTTTGTCGCTCTGATTAGCCATCTGACCAAGTTTTGCAGCGTCATTACATGCCGCAGTACCAAACTGAGTAAGCTTGGCAAGCATTTCAATACGATTTTTCCATGTTTTAACTGTTTTTGGCGGAGAGGATACGGTTCTTGTCACTCCTGTGGGAACAATGACATTTCTCTCTCCGGATAATTCCAAATCGCCGTTAAGGCCCAAAGCAATACTGGCCCCTTTTGCCTTAGGGTCTACGCCGCCGCAGGCCGCAAGATACACCGTAAAGATAGATTCCATAATTGTATAATCTATATAAACTTGAGCAGGATTTAAGTCATTATCACTATCTTTTGTATACTGAGATAACATATCTATAGTAGTATGGGAGAGGCGGAGTAAAAGTATTCCCAAAGCTTCTATAATTTGGGCAACGTTTTCTTTTTTATATTTTTGTTTTTTATAATCCGCCTCCGCGAGTTGGTTTTTTCCCCCCTGTAGTTCATTTCCCTGTAGACCTCTTATTGTAGCTTCATTGGAAAAATCATAGTTGTCATTTATATACTGCGACGGTTCTACCGGCGCAGATATTTCCGAATCTTGTTGATCACTCATTGTTTTCTCCTTGGAATAAAATGGTCATTAAACATTTTTTTAAATACTTACTTAACCCCAGCCAAACTTCGCAATAGCTTGCGCTAAATTTGTCAAATTTTTAACCATGCTTTTGCACGTAGTAAATATCTCAGGGTTTATATCAGGGTTTTTACCCTTGCCCTCCGCCGCCGCCAAAGCCAGCAAGACCGAATTCCAGACTGTCTCGTTTGTCAATATGGCAAACTGGCCTGCATAGCCTGAAGGAGTGAGCGCATTAACACCCACATTCTTACCACTCAGTGACAAACCCCCAAAAGAGCCGGAAATAAAAGATCCCATAGCATCCAAAAGTGAAAAATAATACTCCGAGCTGATAGTAACCGTGCTGCCGGTCAATGTCGATCCGGCTCTTGAGTCCAGCGTAAGTGTAGCATCAAAATCAGTTGTTATGTTTGAGCCCTTAATTTGTCTGCTTGAAGCCTCCAGTTTTCCGTCTTTAATCGTAAGTTTTGTCCGCCCGACCTGAAGTGTTATTTCTTTACCCGCCTTGATAATGACTCTGCCATCCGCCCTTATTTGAATATCACCCTTACTCAAACGGAAATCATCCCCCGGGGCGTCACCCAAAGGAAGGTCTTTGGCATCAAATTCCGTTTTTGTATGATCTGTCTCATCCACATCCGCGAGAATTTCAAAACGTTTACCTTTCATCAAATGGTGGTTCGCCGCAGTGGAATGTATATCGCCGGTCGATTGTATATTGATACGGTCAATATCAGGATAATATGTTTGCTTATTCCCGTTCGGGTCTTTTCTCTTTGCGGTAAACGGTGTCATATCGCTATAAAAACCGATTTCAGAATATTCCATGGGCGCGGAAGCTGATTTTGAAAAATCCGGCGATGTATCGCTCCCCTCATTATGCCATAGCTGCTGATTTGCATCGTTCACCCCTGTTTTTTTATATCGAAGGCTCATGCCCTTTTTCGCAACAGCAGCAGGGGATATAAAAATTTCACGCTCATCCCCCTTGTTGCTTTTAATTTTTGTGAGTGTTTCCGAGTCGAAATTCTGCGGGGCAAGCATGGCGTTAGCAGGTCTGGGTAAATAACCAAGGAGATAACGCACCGTGTTTCCTGAATCCTGCTCCCCTACCAGAACATAATCACCTGCTTGAGGCGAGCGGTAAAGACCGGTCTCCACTCCGCCGACAGGCATGACAAGAAAAACATCAACAGTAGACGATGCACTATCATTTAATAATTTTGCTTTAAATGTATAGGCCTTAGCAAGTTCTTCGGCAATATAGCGGCTCTTTGCCTCTTCGGCGGCTATATCCTTCTTTTTTACATCTTGCTCCGCATCTCTTGCACTGTCAGCTGCCTCCTTAGCCTGTGTGATGATAGTCTCAGGCGTTAAGATGGCACAGCCTTCGGTTACTTCCATTTCCACAACTTTATAACTGTTCATAGTAGATATATCTTTCTCCTCTCTATTTAGATTACATCCTAATAGGGCTTACACGCAAGCGTTCTTCAGCTCTCTTGAAATTCGGGGATTTTTAACAATGTGCACCGGTAGATTGACTGTTTATCCTTAATTATTTTTTCGTAAATCCGCGTTGCGTAGGCCACAGGATACGCAGCAGCATATTCGGACTTACCGTAGACTGGTGCGCAATGAAGACAATGATTTTATTGCCGAGCTGGGGAAAAGAAGAGTTGGGATTCGCGCAGGGGCTTTCTGGTATTACCAAACCCTTTACCCAAGAAGAAGGGTAGTAGGGTTCGGGGTATTGGGTATAGTAATATCAGATATCCATACTTCATCCCGAAGCTATTCTTGACCCACAACAAGCAGTAAGAATTTCACCACGAGGGACACAAAGGAACACAAAGGTGAACAGGAAAAAATCATAAGACTAGCCCTGAGCAA
>JAITXS010000078.1 GCA_031284645.1 Spirochaetaceae bacterium
ATTTGGGTATTGGGTATTGGGTATTGGGTATTGGGTATTGGGTATTGGGTATTGGGTATTGGGTATTGGGGCGCGGCGCTCAAGGCCGATATCTCTTGCGTTTTCCTCATGGTATTAGCTTACGATGAATGTCATGGATTTGTCAAGCGCTACAGCGATTCATATTTGAAACATACCGCTCTTCGGGATGGGCACTGCCCCGAATAGGGCCGATAGCTCAAATGTAAAGGCTTCCCAACTAAGGTGAGAGGTAAAACCCTTAAAAAATCAAAGAGCTTTTTTAAGGGTTTCTCTCATTTTAAATTTACCCTGCTGCCTTTCCTCCCCCCTTTCTGTGCGATTTTGTAAAATGCACTTTTTTGCAGATGGATTAAAGCAAAAAGCCCTATATATGCTATAAGTATTGCATAGGGTTTGGGGTCAAGGGTAGAGGGTTTGGTAATACCAGAAATTCCCTACCCTTAACCTATAACCCTATGGCTCTTTATAATATTTTAATGTGGAGGTAAAAACATGGCAGAAACAAAAGACCGGCCGAGAGAGCGGGAGTATGTTACTATGGCGAATTTTAACGAGTGGCTGGACAGGCTGGCCCGTGAGCGCGAGGAAGCTGATCGGAGACGGGAAGAAGCGGAGGCAAATGCTGATGCAAAATTTCGCAGGGAACGTGAGGAAGCTGAACGCTTGGCGGAAAAACGAATGGAACAGATCGACAAGCGTTTAGGAAAATTAACCAACAGGATCGGCGAAATCATTGAACACCTTGTAACGCCGAATGTACTGGAAAAGTTTAAGAAAATGGGCTTCTCGTTTGACAGCACCGCACGCAATATTCAGATACAAGACAAGGACGGCAAGACCTTAACCGAGATAGATACTGTTTTTCAAAACGGCGAGGATCTCATGATAGTTGAAGTTAAAACGCATCCTACCACGGATGATATAGGCCGACATATAAAAAGGATGACCCAGCTCAAAACGCATAAGCGCTACGCGGGACTGAATCTTTACGGAGCGATAGCGGCTGCGGTGATCGATGGTGAGACACGGAATTATGCGATAGAACAGGGCTTTTATGTGCTTGAACAAAGCGGCGATACCATGAAAATACTGCCCGATGACCCGGATTTCAAGCCGAAAAGGTGGTAGAATAGGGTTTTGGGGCAAGGGTATGAGGTATAGTTCTTATCAGTAATCCTGTACCCATAACCCGTGCCCCTTTGTGTTCCTTTGTGTCCCTTCGTGGTAAAATTCTTACTACTTGTTGTGGGGAAGAAGTGTATATGCAATAAGATTTAATGACCTCAAAGGACACGAAGGACGGAAAGGGACAGAAAAATGGAATAAGACGGGTAGTATGATTTTTTCCTGTTCACCTTTGTATTCCTTTGTGTCCCTCGTGGTGAAATTCTTACTGCTTGTTGTGGGTCAAGAATAGTTTAGGGGCAAAATAGGGTCTTGGGGTAAGGGTCTGGGGTCTGGGTTTTATCAGAAAGCCCCGACCTCATACCCGAAGCAGGGGAATAGGAGCGGGGGCAGATCAGCAACTCTCTGTTATTACTATACCCTCCACCCAAAACCCTACGACCCTTCTTCCCGGGGTCTATACTCAGGAGCTTGACTATCGCGGGGGTAAAATGCTAGGCTAAAACAAGCGGGGCGCATAACTCAGTTGGTTAGAGTGCTTGCTTTACACGCAAGATGTCCCTGGTTCGAATCCGGGTGCGCCCAAAAACCGCTCTTACTATCACTATCCAAAAAAGCAGTTTGGAAAATGGCAGGGCGGAGGACAGCCTTTTCCCGAAAGGCAAAGTCCGCCGTGTCCCATTTTTGTAATATCATCCCGGGTAATTTTTACACCTGCTGCAAGACGTGGCAGTAGAATATCAAAAATTGTGGTTTTTGCGTACATGACGCAGGCGGGAAGTCCCAGTATCGGCGTACCATCGGAAAAATACGCAAGAAGGAACATCGCGCCCGGAAATACCGGAGCGCCGTAGCTTACAAGACTGCCGCCCCTAGCGTGTAATGCTTCTTTTATTGCGCCCGGTGTATTGTCGTCCGGATCAACACTCATGCCGCCTGTGCAAAGAATTAAATCAGGTTTTTCATCAAGCGCTTTTTCGATTGCCGCAAGAATAGTACCCCGTTTATCATCACTTACTTGCCGTGAAATGACATCAATACCGAATGTTGTTAGTTTTTCCTGTACCACAGGGCTCAAGGTATCTTTGATTAATCCCTTTGCAACTTCGCTCCCTGTTGTAATAATCGCGGCGCTTTTTAAAAAATACGGCAGAATATTTAACAAAGGTTCAAATGCGAGTGAGCCTTCTGCCCCTCTGCTATTTTTCGCGATAGATTCCGCTTCCTTGATTTTTTCTTCTGCAATGAGAAGAGGAATGGCTTTTAGTCCGGCAATTAATTCCCCTTTTTTAAGTGCTGAATACGTCCGCCGTGTAACAAGGGCAATCTCGCCAAGTGCATTTATGCTGTCGATACACGCCGGATTTACGCAAAAAAGCCCGTCAATCTCCGCGTACAGTTCGATTTTCCCTTCGCTTGGGCCGGATTCCCTGATGTTTTTCCCCCGGCAGATCGCGGCAAGCCGTTTTGCAGCTTCATCTTCGTGTAAAAAACCCTCTTTATCTTCCCATACATAGATCTGTTCTTTTCCCATTGAAAGGAGCATGGGTATATCTTCTTCCCGAATGATATGCCCTTTTTTAAATTGAGGGCCCTTCATTTGGTCTTTTACAATCCGGCTTAAGTCGTGGCAGAGTATTTTCCCGATTGCCTCTTGTACAGCTATCTTTTGCATGGGTCTACCTTGTAAAAGAATACCCGGCTGCAGATCATTTTAAGCGCCGGTATTTTTTAATCTCTTGCCTGATCCTCTCTGCCAGTTCGGCACGAGGCACGCGGACTTGCTCCATTGAGTCCCGAAACCGCAGGGTAAGATCGTTTTTTTCTTTGGAATCATAATCAACGGTAACACAAAACGGTGTGCCCGCTTCGTCCTGACGGCGGTAACGGCGTCCTATGGCTCCGGACTGGTCGTAATCAGTCGGGAAATCTTCTTTTAATTCATCCCGAATCTCCGAAGCTAGTTCCGCAAGGCCGTCTTTTTTCATCAAAGGAAGCACTGCCACGGTAACCGGCGCAAGTGAAGGATGAAAGCGCATGACCACACGCCAATCATCATCATTGCCCTTATCGGCGACTTTTTCCTCGTCGTACGCATCGCAGAGCGTCATCAGCACGGAACGCGTAAGCCCTGCCGATGTTTCAATAATAAAGGGAGTATATTTTTTATTGCCGTCATCCTGATCAATGTACTGCAAATCTTTGCCGGAATACTGCTGATGGCGGCTTAAATCATAATTTGATCGGTTGTGTACTCCCTCAAGCTCTTTCCATCCCATAGGAAAGAGGTATTCAATGTCATAAGCATCTTTCGCATAATGTGCAAGTTCATCAGGGCCGTGTTGATGCCAGCGCAGGTGATCCATATTGATACCGAGTTTTTCATAATAAGCCCAGCGCCTCTCCTTCCATGTGTTAAACCATTCAACATCGCTGTCGGGCTTTACAAAAAACTGCATCTCCATCTGCTCGAATTCGCAGGTTCGGAAAATAAAATTCTTGGTAACAATCTCGTTACGGAATGCTTTACCGATTTGCGCGATACCAAAGGGGATTTTCATCCGGTTTGACTGGATTATATTTTTGTAATTTACATAGATACCCTGGGCTGTCTCGGGACGCAGATAGATGACATTCGCTTCCCCTTCTATCGCTCCTATATGTGTTTTGAACATCAAATTGAATTTTCGGGTATCGGTTAGTTCCCCGCCGCATTCAGGACATTTTTTTACCCGCAGGTTTTCTTCGGGTATTTGATCGGCCCGGAAGCGGGCCTTGCATTTCTTGCAGTCCACCAGCGGATCGGTGAAATTTTCAACGTGTCCCGATGCTTCCCATGTGCGCGGATGCATGAGAATCGCTGCGTCAATCCCCACGATATTATCATGAAGCTGGGTCATCTCTTTCCACCATACACGGGCAATCCGGTTTTTAAGCTCAACACCGAGCGGCCCGTAATCCCACGCACCGTTCTGTCCGCCGTAAATTTCCGAAGACTGAAAAACAAAACCACGCCTTTTTGCAAGGGAAGTAATTTTTTCCATAGTCGCAGGGTTTTTATATTCATCTGATGTTTCTGTCATACTTATTCCTTAATTAATCCGCACGTTTACTGTCGGACAGCTCCTGCTGCTTTCCGCAGGGTATGTGCTTTATTCTAGCAATAATGTAAATTTTTTTGTAGGGGGTAGGGAAATGATCGCTTTAATTTCCATTTACCCTGTAGTATGCCCCTCTATTCGGCAGCTTTTATGCCATTCCGGGGCAAGGGCATGGAATTCATCAGAGGGTTCTTGACATTTTACTGATGCTTCTATAAAAACAATTATGGCAAAAATAGCTATGAAAGATCCTGTCGTTGAAATCGACGGGGATGAAATGACCCGTGTTCTTTGGGCACTTGTTAAGGAAAAATTAATTTTCCCCTTTGTCGACTTAAAAAGCGAATATTATGATTTAAGTATCTTGAATAGGGATAAGACAGATGACAAGATTACCCTAGAATGTGCCGATGCGATTTTACGTTTTGGGGTTGGTGTTAAATGCGCGACAATTACATCAAACGCAGCGCGTAAAGAGGAATACGGACTAAACGCCTTATATCCAAGCCCTAACGCAACAATACGGTCTATTTTGGACGGCACGGTATTCCGTAAGCCAATTACGGTAAGTTGCGTGCAGCCGACTATCCGAACATGGAAAAAACCTATCATCATTGCCCGTCATGCATACGGAGATATTTATAAAAACGCAGAGATGCTTATACCGGAGGCAGGAAAAGTCGAGTTGGTTTGGACAGGGAGCAATGGGGCCGAAAAAAGAATTTTAGTTGCCGATATGAAAAAACCCGGCATAGTACAGGGAATACATAATCTTGATGAATCAATACGGAATTTCGCCCGCTGTTGTTTCCGCCTTGCCCGCGATGAAAAATTGCCCCTATGGTTTGCGGCAAAGGATACCATATCAAAAACATACGACGGCAGATTTAAAGAAATATTTCAGGCAGTATACGATACCGAATATAAAGACAGCGGTGTTCTTTACACCTATTCTTTAATTGATGATGCGCTTGCGCGGATTGTAAAAAGTGAGGGCGCTCTTGTCTGGGCCTGCAAGAATTATGACGGGGATATACTCAGTGATATGATTGCCAGTGCATCGGGAAGCCTTGCCATGATGACAAGCGTTTTGGTTTCCCCATCCGGTGTTTATGAATATGAGGCGGCTCACGGCACGGTTCAGAAGCATTATTACCGTTGGCAGAGAGGCGAAAAAACAAGCACAAATCCTGTAGCACTCATTTTTGCATGGACAGGCGCCCTTGCCAAACGCGCTGAAATTGACCACAGTCCGGATCTTTTTGATTTTGCGAAAAAGCTTGAGGAAACAACACTCCGTACCATAGAAAGCGGGAATATGACTGCCGATCTTGCGGCAATCGCAACTTGTCCGGTAGAGCGTCCGCTTAATTCATGGGAATTTATTGATGAAATCGCGAAAAACCTTGACTCAGTCAGTTTATAAAAGCTGCCAGATTTTCGATATCAAGGTAAGTTCCGGCGGGTAGGCACGGTATCCCGCTGCCGGTATCTTTCCAGAGTCCGGCAAGTACGGTGCCGGGCCCTGCTTCAAGGACAGCGTCAAGCGGAAGTTTTGCGATTTCGGCCTCTTCCTCTGTCCAGCGCACCGGAGATTTTATCTGTGTAACAGCAAGAGAACGCGCCTCTTCGCCGATCTTTACTTCCTTACCGCTCACATTTGAAAAAAACGGAATCTTCGGATCATTGAAACATATACTTTTAAGAAAAACTGAAAACCGAGAGGAAGCTTCCTCCATGAAAGGGGAATGAAAGGGGCCGGAAACGTTCAGCCGGATAAAACGCCGCGCACCGCTCTCTTTAAAATATTTTTCTGCAACGGTAAGCGCCTCATCAGTGCCGGACACAACCGTTTGCCGGCCTGAGTTGAAATTCGCAGCAAAAAGACCGCAGAGGCCGTCTTGTGTCCATTCGTTAATAAGAGATTCGACTTTTTCCGGCGGCAAGCCTATGACGGCGGCCATCCCGAAAGGCGCATGACCGGCGCCTTCCCCCGTGCTTGAAAGACCTGAGATCGCGTTTTGCATCAGCTTTCCGCGCTCTTTTACGATTTTAAAACAATCGGCTTCCGAGATAATTCCGGCAACAGCAAGAGCGGCGAATTCACCAAGACTATGACCGGCAGCAGCATACGGCCTTACCCCACGTTCGGAAAGAATCCGGGCCGCAGAAAGGTTGGCCAAACTTACGGCGGGCTGGGCTATGTCTGTCTGCTTTAAAATATCTTCACTTGATTCTCCGAGAAGTTTTTTCATGTCTTGTCCCATAATATCCCCGGCAAGCTCAAAGAGTTCTCTAACCGGTGAAGATGCCTCGTAAAAATCAAGCGCCATTCCCGAAAACTGGGAACCTTGTCCGGGAAAAAGAAAAGCGGTTTTTTTATTTACCATACGATAAGGCTTCCCCCGTAGGTCATTCCGGCACCAAATCCGACAAGCAGGATCAGGTCTCCTCTTTGCAGTTTGCCTGCCCTGTTTAATTCGTCAAGGGCAATGCCTATGGAAGCCGCCGAGGTATTTGCATATTCTTCGATATTCATGTAAATCTTCTCGTCACTGATACCGAATCTTTTTTGTGCCGCACTTACAATACGGGCATTAGCTTGATGAGGAATAATCCATTTTATATCATCAATCGTTTTGTTATCAGCTTTGAGCAGTTTTTCTATTGTTTCGGTAATGGCTCTTACCGCAAAATTATACACAGCCCTGCCGTCCATTTTCATGGAAGGGAGTTTTTCAAGAACTTCGCCGACTTTAAAGGGATTCCGTGTTCCGCCTTTGGGTATGTACAAGGACAAGGCACCCGAGCCATCGGCGGCAAGAATGCTTTGAACAAGCCCACGCCGGTTTACGCCCTCGTTGGGGCACGGGGTCTTTTCCATAATAATCGCGGCTGCACCATCGCCAAAAAGGACTGCGGTACTCCTGTCATCAGGATCAGTAAAATGGGATAGTATTTCTGATGCGATAACAAGGGCGCGTTTCCTGTTCGCCGCTATCGACAATAAGCCCGCTGCTATCTCAAGTCCGTAGATAAAACCCGTACAACAGGCCGTAATATCAAAAGCCGCCGCATTGCGGGCGTTAAGCTTGTCCTGCACAACACAAGCGGTCGACGGAACGCCGGTATAATCCGGGGATGTTGTCGCTAATATAATGAGATCAAGCCCGCTTTTTATATCCTCAATACGCTCTCCGGTTTTTTCGGCGAGCATGCTAATCGCGTTTTCCGCTGCTTCCAATGCCAAATCACTACATGCAACGCCTTCGGCTGCAATATGACGCGCACCAATACCGGTATGTGAACGAATCCATTCATCAGTCGTATCTATCCGCGCCGCCAGATCATCGTTGGTTACTCTTCCGGGGGGCACAGCCTTCCCTGTCGCTACAATTTCAAATGCCATAGATAAGGAACTATACAACAACAGTTTGCTGATGTCAATGAAACTCCGGCAGCTCTCATCTGATCCATGACGCACTCAACGATGTGTTTCAAAATGAGAAGCACTCGGGATCAGCTGAGCTTTGCTTCAAAAATTTCTTTTGCCCGTCCTGAAAGCGCGGGCTCCCCGCTGCCGCCTGAAATCAGACGTTTTAATTCTATAAGTTCTTCTTTTGAAAAACGGGTGGATCCCAGGATATGCCGTTCGAAAGATGCGCACGATACCGGAGCGACTTTTTTCGTAAGCTCAAAAAGCACCCGCGCATAGTCCCGGATTTCTTTTTGAGCATGATCCCCCATCCTCAGTTCAAGGAAATGAAAAAGATTGTTAAGATCAATTTGCCAATATATTTCGGTGTATAAGGACAGCGGAAGGTTGATACGGGCAAGTTCCCGGGCAAGCCCTGTATCAAGCAAAGCCGAGTATTCCGTAAAAGCCCGTTTTTGTTCCCCGATAAGCGTTGTCCTGATTTTATCCGCCTGCTCAGGCGAAAAAGCGTCCGGCGCGCGCGCCTGCTTATTATCCTGACTTTGCGGCGCAACGTCCTCTGTGGCCGGCACATAAAAATCATCTTTCATAACCGAGTAACGTCCGGAAATTTCGTTCAGCCGCGCGGTCCGGTGTCTTACCCATTGTCGGGCAATAAAAATCGGCATTTTAACATGAAAAGTCAACACGACCTGCTCAAAAGGACTGGTATGCCTATTTCTTAGCAAATAATCGATAAGTCCCGCATCCTCACGATATGTCTTTGTCCCCTTGCCATAGGAAACTCTCGCGGACTGAACCACCCGTTCGTCCGAACCAAGATAATCAACCAGCCTGATAAATCCTTTGTCTAAAACAGGGAATTCTTTGTCCAAGATCGCTTCTGCTTCCGGTGAAATACAATGAGCCATAATATCCTCCGTATTCTTAATTCCTGCTTGGTATTTTATGAAATAAAGTGCCTTCGGGACAAGTACTGAAAAATAGGGTTTTGGGTCATGGGTAGTAGGGTATGGGGTTTTCCCAGAAAGCCCCTTATTAGAGTCTAGGGTAGAAAGGGGTAGAGGGTTTTGGTCTTATCAGAAATTCCCTACCCTATACCCTTAACCCTTGCTTCAGGGTAGAGGGTATAGATTCCTACCCTATACCCAAACCTCCTTCCCTTTGCTTCGGGGGTATAGTTCTTACCAGAAATCCTGTACCGCCCCCAACTCTCCTAATTCCCTTTTCCGTCCTTCGTGTCCTTTGTGGTATTAATAGGGTCTTGGGTAAAGGGTAGAGGGTGTAGTTCTTACCAGAAAGTTACTACCCTACTACCCAATACACTACTTAGGGCTCGGCCCATGCAACTCTCGCGGGCACGGGCGAGCGGAACTCAGCGGGAGCAGACCAACCGGAACCCTAAAGTGTTGATCTTGGCGGTGGAGGAGTAGTAGCCACGATAGGCCACCGAACAGCCCGTCGCAGGATCGTCCCAACCCCCGCCCCGTATCACATGGTACGTAATATCCGATACAATCAACTTATCAAAACACCACTCCCACACATTACCACTCATGTCATACAGCCCTGCTCCATTCGCCAACTTCTGCCCTACAAAATTTGTCGTGTTCGTATTACCCTTATACCACGCAAAATTACCCAGCTCAGTATCTGTGTTGATCCCCGCCCAGTGATATGCCCACGGAGTATCGTCTCCCCCCGGTTCCCCTCCCCTCGCCGCATATTCCCACTCCTCCTCTGTCGGCAACCTATACCCATTCCTGTCCAGTTGTTTCGCCCCGTCTACCGCTGTAGCATTAGTATCCCGTGAATCCTTTAATAAAATAGTCCCTGCATCGTCGGCGTAATACACCGGATCCTTCCTTATTATCTCGCTATACGCATTACACCATACCACCACATCCCGCCAGCTTACCTCCGTTACCGGCTGATTCCTGTTCGCCTCTGTAACAGCATCCCCTGCACTACCAGTGTTCCCCGCTCGTCCCTTATTCTGGAAGTTATACCCGTGCTCTCCTCCCCACGCCTTCACTGCACACCATAACGCATACCGCACTTCCATCCTGCCTATTACAAAAGAGTCTACATCTATACCACCAGCTGGTGCTGTAGTTGTGGGATTATCATCATTCATAGTCCCCATAACCGTTGCCCATAGATAGGTGCTTTCTATTCTGCCCCCGGGCAGAAATCTGTACTCATCTGCCACAGGCAAGCTTACCAGTACCGCATCCGCCGCCTTCACCATCACAATACAACTTCCACTCTTACCACTATCGCTTACAGATCTTGCCTTTACCGTCGCAGTCCCGGCGACTGTCCCCGGCATTACCACTCCGCTACTGTTCACCGTCACTCCGGCAGGGTTTGGTAATTCAACGCTCCACGTTACTCTCTTGTCCGTCGCATAGTACGGCTCCACAAATGCCGTAAGTGTTGACTGACTGCCCCCCGCATCAAGATTCAGCGTCTGCGGAAATACCGTCACATTCCCTACCGGCACAGTGTTTACCTTTACGGTGCAGCTCGCGGATTTCTTATTACCCCCTGCATCCAGGCCGACTGTTTCCGCCGTTATTATCGCCTCTCCATTGTTTTCTGTCGGGCTTATCAATATTACCAGCCCGGTATCTCTGTCTACCGTTGCCACTCCGTCGGGGCTTATGCTCCACTTTACATTCCTGTCCG
>JAITXS010000089.1 GCA_031284645.1 Spirochaetaceae bacterium
CTAGGCACTAACGAGTATCTGCAAATGCAGGCGAAAAGACAGATTCAAATTGAGAAGCTACTTGGAGATATAAAATTGCAAATGGCTAAAGATTTGGAATACCGGCAGGCACTGGAAAAAATGCGTGATCGTCCGAATGACGGTTTGTATGTCACTAAGGATTTTGATAAAATCTCGCATGATTTTTATTCGAGAACTGCCAAAAAATAAGACCCGCGTGAAAATGAGTTAATGATACAAGATACAAAATTTTTATTGGAGGTAAAAATATGAATCATTTTATAGGTATAGGACGGATAAGCGATCCGGCGGAATTAAAGTACACTGCAAGCGGCAGCGCTTGCACAAAATTTACCCTTTGTATTAACAAAGCATGGAAGGATAGAGACGGGAAACGGCAGGAAAAACCCCATTTCTTTAATTGCGTGATATGGGGCAAATACGGAGAGACTATGGTCAAGTATCTTACACGGGGAAAACAAATTTGCATGGATGCGGAACTCGAACAAAATATCTGGACGGATAGTAACGGAAATAATCATAGTTCGGTGCAGCTTGTCGTTAATGAAATAAATCTTTTAGCCTCCCCGCGTAATGAAGGCGGCGGCGGTAATGCTGCCGGGTTTCATGATTACAACCCTGAACCCGATAGCCGCGATGCCGATCACAAGGAAAAAGAGGCATGAGAAAACAAGGCAATTTTTACAGGAGGATTATATGAAAAAAGAAATTTTAAAAAGATTTGAAGCAATAAAAAAAAGGATGAGTTTGCCGGTAGTACTCAAATGGATGACAAAGTTTATGTACATATCCTTGATGTTAGTTCTCATACAGGGAGTACTCAGATATTTTGATGTTGAGAGTGTCAGAGTATGGGTCATATCCGGAATCACCGCCGCCGCATGGGTCGGTGTGATATGGACTTTATGAACTATGAGGAATGAAAAATTCAAGAAATCTACGTTTATAGGCATGAGAAAACAAGGCAATTTTTACAGGAGGATTATATGAAAAAAGAAATTCTAAAAAGATTTGAAGCAATAGAAAAAAGATTGTTGCTCTTGGAAGACAATGGAGACATAGACAGGGGAAATTCCGTCAGGCTTGATCTTACATTGCCTGCCGCCGATATTGACGGGCTCCATTTTAACAAACAGGAAGTATGCGGCATTTTTGACCTAAAAGAGGGTGGCTATTATTACAGTCGGGATATTCTCTTTATGTCCGCGCGTGATACAGATGATGAAACGGGCAAAGATTTATTGATGGAATATCTTGGGTCTTATGATTTCAGAAAATGTATCGCGGAGGCTTTAGGCACATCTCCTGGTGATATAAAGGTAATTCTTCCTAAAAAAAATCAAGGTATGAAAAAATATAACGGCGTTCAGTTTATTAAATACTGGCTCAGTAAGTCCGACGGATTCTGTTTTGTGAGCACCGGTGAGACTGCCAGCGTTTACCCCGCGAATACAGTCTTCGGCTGCGCCCCCGCTTTCCGTATCATTTAAAATCACGCCACTTTATGGGACGTAAAGGAGGGAAAATTGGAATTGAAAAATGATTTAATTGAAAAAATACAAAAACTTTTTTCATTAAGTAAATCCCCTAATCAAAACGAGGCCGCCGCCGCATTACAAAAAGCCGAGGCCATAATGGAAAAATATAATTTATCCATAGGGGAAGTAAATTACATTGAAAAGGACACCAAAGAAAAAAAACACCGCATTCCTGAATGGGAAACTCTTATTTTTACCTCTGTTTGTTATGCTAATAATTGTCAGCCGAGCATTAGGCGGGGTCGCGGTCTTTTATGCGCAACCGGTAGAAAAGTAAATGTTTTTCTATCAATTAAAATGTTTAAATATTTAGTTGAATCAGTAAAGCGCACGGCAAAAGAAAAATGCGAAGGAAAAGGCCATAAATATAATCATGATTTTAAAATGGCGGCGGCGGATATGTTAAACGAACGCTTACAGGAATACGGCGCGCGAGTATCATGGGCCGTTGATCGTGATGAGGAAATTAAAAATATCCGGGAATATAAAAAGCGGCCCAGCAGTAAAAAAATCGCTGGGGAAGGTTTTTCTTATAAAAATGAATCAGCCCTTATTGAAGGGGTTAATACCGGTAAATTAATAAGCTTTAACAAACAAGCCGGATTAAATAAGACGAAATTTTTAAAAGCTACCAAGGCATTTGAAAAACCTGAATTATTCGGGGGAAAGGCAAAATGATAAATGAAAAAAAAGACATAACTCTTTGTAAAAGATGTTCGTCTTTCAAAGAAGATGAGCTTAAACTTGGATGGGATTGGTGCAATTTTTTAAGAATGTCTTTTTTGATAATTGATGAGCCGTGTGATTGGCTTGTAGAGCAAATTGAAGAAAGAAAACATACAAGGATACCCCATGAATGAATACACATGGTTAGACGCGCCCTATTTTAACATAATAGACAATATTTTATCCATACAAAGTTATTTTATTACTCAAGCGTGGTTTATAGCGCGCATCGTGGTTTTTTTAGCCATCGGTATGGCAGCCATTAATTACGCGATGAACGGGCAAGGTCTAAAATCTTCCCTCACAAAATTGATAATGGCTTTTGTTGTTTTTACCATAATTATAAATTTCTATCCCCAAAT
>JAITXS010000095.1 GCA_031284645.1 Spirochaetaceae bacterium
AGAATCTATCCTATCATAGCCGATCTCATGTTTTACTATATCGACATCAGCCTTGCTAATAATAACCGAAACTGGAACACCGCTCATTTTCCCTACCGAGAGAACGCCTATTTTTGAAAACTCATTAATAAATCCGGTAACCACCTCCTGCATATCCGACGTGGAGTAATTGGAAGGACTTTGCCCTTCATACTCACTTTCGTATAGAACCCTGACGTTCCGGGAGCTGAAAGGGTCAACCACGATAATGAGGCCTTCGCAGTAACGGTATTGTTCCTGAACCGAAGCAGACTCGTTGGAAAAAACTTCTCCGGCGATGTCATAAATTGAAAACTGATGTGAAAACTTCGATCTCTTCCAGGTGTGTACGATACTGTACATATTAGCGTTCATTGCCGTAGTGGCTTCGGTGAAGCCTTGGTTATACCAACGTTCCATTTCGCCAAATTCCATTTCAGGGTGAAGCTTAATCTCAATCTTAGGATTCTTCGAAATTTGTTCAATATATTTGTGAAGAAAGGAAGCCAAAAAAGTTGTTTTCCCAGACATGACGCCGCCCACAAGCTGAATACCGAAGTTACGGGCGTTACTGGTTGGAAGATCGTGACCGCAATGAGGGCAGCGGGCTTCCAGTTCAGATCGTCCGTTGAGAAATGTGCTGGGCAGCTTGGCTCCGCAGGAACACTTCCTAAAGAATATGCCGTATGGCCCGGGCACTAGGCGTTTGCTTGCGGTCCCGCAGCTTGGACAAACAAAATCCGGAATGACGCTCCGTTTTTTACAATCTGGACAGCGATTGCTTATAGAGTGCCCGGCCAGAACAAGGCGGTCAATTATAGCTAATACGCCAAAAAGAATGCGAAAGAAAATAATAAATGGGAATAAAATCAAAGAGTGAACAACGGAAAGTACCACACTCCACACGTTACCCATAACGGCAATTACTACGGTAGCGATAACGGCGAGAATCCAGGGGACGATCTTTAGAAAAAAGTTGTCAATATCTCCGACTTTTCCCCATATCCAGGTAATTGTATCCTTGTTATTTGACAAAGCGCCGTTGACAATCATTCGACGCTGGTGCTGCCCTGGTCCGAAAAAATAATTCCGTCCTGCACTTACTGGCTTATTAGGATTTTTATCAACATAGGCACTATAGGGATCTTTGTTGCTCACAAAAGACTTTATATAATTGACAATGGAAACGATAAACGCACCGACTACCGCTCCAACTGCCGCGATTACAGCTAGAACCACTGCTACTTTGGCAGAAACTATTACCAAGGGGATTATTACTTTTACAATTAAAAATTTGACAAGTTGAAAAATGAGATAGATTGCAATTATTGCAATAATTATTTCCATTTCAGTTTTCTCCTTTGTCTTTGGCTTTAAAAAGCTGCTTAAAGAGTCCCAACGGACTGTTCTGTCTTTTTTTTTCATATTCAGCTTTCGCTTTGGCAAGGTGTTTTTCCAGTTCTTCAGAAATATTTTCATTTCTACACTTTGCAACTCCTGTTCGTAGTACAGAAATAAATTTTTCAGAATAATATTTTCCAATTAGTAAAGGAAAATATTTATGGATTTTATTTTTTATTCCTGTAAGTTTTCCGCCAAATACTTTGCCCAGATTTTCAAGCATAGGCTTGTCTTCATTTGGGTTTATGTTCATGGAAATTGCCAGAAGGTTAATCAATAAGTTGGGATTTTTATTTCCATTTGACACTATTTTGTCAAGATAAAGGCAGACAAAGGTATCAAAAGCTGCATCCGGACACTGGTATATGCACAAGACAGTAAGCTGTTGCGAGACCATATCCAATGTGGGGATAATTTTATGTATCAGGATGTCGCAGTATTCAGTTTTTGGAAAATCTGCGTTAACTGTAATGCTATCTTTTAGATTTTTCTCTAAAAGCTTGTTAATTTTTCCCTTATTGCCGACATAACTTACAAGATCACACAATAGTATGCCCGCTGCGGCATTGCTGCAATCTACATCGCTCTTTGCGTATCTTTTTAATTTACGCTCCAAATCCGCTTCCAGTGACCGGGGCTTTACCAGAACAGGCATTTTCTTGTCCATTAAATGGTACAAGACAGCGCAGACTCGTTCATGGAGGTTTGATGCGTTTATTTCATCAATAATTTGAGAATATGAATTTACGCTGTCCGCCTTTTCGATATACCATTTAAAGAACTTTAACCCGTCATTGTCGCCGGGATCTTTATAGGCTTCCCTGAATATCTGACAGAGTACGCCGGGTTTAATACCAGAGACGAGGCCTTTTACGAGGATGTCTTCAACCCGTTCAGGAAATTTCAGGTCAATTGCGTTGCTGCAAAAACTCCTGATATTGGTTTCGGAAATACTTGCGGCAAATACATCCAAAATAAATCGCCAGATAAAATCAGACTGTTTCTGATCGCCTTCGATTTTTTTTGCTATAGAGAAAATAAAGTTCCTAACCCGATCAGTATTTCCGCCCAATTCATCAAGTGGCCCTTTAAGAAGTTCCATATCTTCTAAGGCAATACCCCTTGAAAAAGCGGCGATCTGGATTTCGTCTTTTTCGATAGGCGATGAACGCTGGATAATTTTTAGACAGCCGGTGTATACCGAAAGTATCTGCAACACCCGTTTTTTGTCCGATTTGGATATTGCTTCAATTAGTAAATCTAAAATTGGTTTTTCAAGAATCTTGTCGGCAACTATCAAAGCAAAAGATTGCTTCTTTATTTCTTCCCAGGATGCATCTAACCCCGAAGATCCTGTTTTCAATTTATTAATAAAAAAACCGATGATAAAATCACAGATCTTATTTTCATCTAAACCGCCGCTTTCCCTGAGCCAGTCCAGGAACTTGTAGCCTGATGCTTCATCCTGTTTAATAAAGTTTTCAATATTGGAATATATTTTTTTGTAGAGTGTTTCTCTAAAGAAATAATTAGAATTAAGATTTTTTTTAATATACACCAAATGTTTTGCCGCTTCACCGGTTTGCCATGAATTTGCCGGCGTTTTTATAAGGTAGTTATAGGCTTCCCAGACTTCAAATATCGAATTTGATACGGAAGAGTTTTTCAATTCCGAAATAACCTTAAGAAGCTCCAGATGCTCCTGATCGAATTTTGTGATTACAGAATAATAGCCGACAGCAGAAATATCCGGCACTTCAAATAGAGCCTTTTTTTGAGTGCCATCCAAAATACAGTAATAGGCGGGCAGGGATTTAAGGTTTGCAATGTTTTTGTCTCGTAGATCAATACCGGCGATGATTACTTTAAGACGCTTTTTTGATCCTTCTTCGCCTACAGGGCACGAGAAACCGCTTGCGTTGACCACATAACGATTACCGGTTGTGCCGCCGGTTGCGGTGATATCTGCCATTCGGGTGGCAAAGGGGATGGAACAGGCTATCTTTACCGAGAAAGCGTATTCAATGGCGGCAATCCAAAGCTCAATATTTTCTGTGGTATCCTTAATGATAAGGTATTTCCGATCTTCCGGCGCTGCTGCAAATTGTTGAAAAACAAAGGAGACGGAGGCTTTCAAGGCCTCTGCCCTGCCTTGAGAAATAAATTCCCCGGCTTTTTCAAAGGTTATTTTACCCTTTGACAGATTTTTTCGTTGAGGTAGGAAGTCCGGCGCCTTTTTCTCAAAACCGTAATAATATGTTTCGGGTTTTGATTTTGCATCCCAGTCGCTGCTCCCAAAAAACTCGCAGGGATAGCCGTTTAGATCCCCTGAGAAAATCTGGGAAATAAAATTGCCGGGCCTCCCCATGGCCTCGGGAATGGGATGAAAATTTGCGAATAGGGGACTGCCTTTTTCGGGGATATAGTATAAATAGGCGTCATTCATAAAATCCGGTTCTTGGAAAGGATGGCGTACGGCGACAATGCTTTTTATAAATGGAAAATCCGCGCCCTCTTTAAACAAGTCCTCGCTGCACGAATAGACCTTTAAGCCCTCTCCCATCTGTGTCGCGCCGTTTTTAAGTATATCCCTGCCGACGCCGCAGCGTGTATAAATAAGTTCGTTCAGCATCATTACCTCACCCCCAGCTTCTTCTTCGCATCGGCGTTACCCTGATCCGCCGCCTTACGGTACCATTCCACCGCTTTTTCAGGGTCCTTGGGCACTCCGTGCCCATTGTCATATAAGACACCCAGGTAATACTGCGCGGAGGCGTTACCCTGAACCGCCGCCTTACGGTACCATTCCTCAGCTTTCACATAATCTTGGGGCACCCCTCGGCCGTTGTCATATAAGACACCCAGATAATACTGCGCGGAGGCGTAACCATGATCCGCTGTCTCCAGGAGGATCGGCACGGCAGCGGCGTATTTTTTTTGATTGTAGAGGACCATTGCCTCGTCAAACCGCTGCTTGGACATTTTTGCTGATACCGCAGGCACAGGCGGTACAACCGCGGACACAGGTGGTACAACTGCAGGCGTAGCTTTTATACCCACATTGGACAGTACCAACACCACAACTGGCAGTACCACGATAATGGCAGCAAGTATCACCTTGCTTCTTATATAATGCTGTAGGCTTAAAAATCTCCGAAAACCCCAGAAAAACCGGGAGATTTTGTTGAATTTCATCCCATTGACGT
>JAITXS010000096.1 GCA_031284645.1 Spirochaetaceae bacterium
TGGCTGACACGGTAGCAGGATACCTGTATCCGTACGCCCACAGCGCTGCGCCCCAATACCCAATACCCAATACCCAATACCCAATACCCAATACCCAATACCCAATACCCAATACCCAATACCCAATACCCAAATTATTATTTAAGTACAAAAACCTTTGTCAAGCCCCCTGTGGGGAAAATCAGCAATTTCAATATAAAACCTCGAAAAACAGAAAGCGCAGTCAGCGCGGAATTTCTCCGCATTGACTGCGCTTTCTGTTTTGTCAATGACATAGCGGGTCAAGGGGAATTGGGTAAAGGGTAATGAGATGTCTGGTAAAACCCGGACCCTATACCCAATCACCCAAAACCCTAAATGAGGGTCTAGGGTAGGGGATTTCTGATAAAATCAAAACCCTATACCCTGCACCCTGGTAAGACCCTAATAAGCAAGGAGGGAAAAAAGATGGTAGCAAGGAAAAATCTGACGGCATTAATACTGGGTATTATGCTCTCTGCGGGAATGGTCTCGTGCGAGAACTGGATGATCGAGAAGCTGCTTGAGCGGAACGAGCCTTCTGGCGGGGGAAACGGCGGCGATTCGACTGTGGATGTAACGGGGGTGGAGATAACAAACGGGACAGAGCGTCGCGGCGAGGTCGGGAGTGCATTGGTAATCAGGGCGGAAGTATATCCTGCCAACGCAACGAGCAAAGAAGTGAAATGGACATCAAACAATCCTGAGATAGCGGATGTCGCAGGGACAGCAAATGGGGCCACAGTACAGTTATTTGGAGTAGGGAGCACGGAAATAAAGGTAAAGACGGCGAACGGGGAGAAGGAAGCGGTTTGTACAATAACTGTAGTTCCCGCAGGCTCAGGGGTGGTGGTAACGGGGATAAGCCTGAACAGATACAGTCTGAGAATGGAAGAAGGGGATAGCGCGGAAACACTTGAGGCAACAGTGTTGGCGACAAGCGTAACGGACCAGACAATAAGCTGGGCATCAAGTAATACAGACGTAGCAACGGTGGACGCAAGCAGCGGGCAGATAACACTGGTAACACCGGTAGGATTAGGGAGTACGGATATAACGGCGAGTGTAAGCGGCATAACTCCGGCAGTCTGTAGGGTAACGGTGAGTGAATCAACAAATCTGGCGATAAAGTTCAACGCTACGGGTACAGGCCGCGATCTGGTAGCAGACACTTTTCAGAAGATACACAATTATTTGAGTGGACTTTCCGTCCCGTTATTTATAAATATGGACAAAAAGATCAGGCTGGGGGACTACGTGGAGCTGGCAGATTTGGCGGTGGCCGAATACCCTACTGGTGATCCTGCTGGGGGGAAAATAGAAGCGGGCTCTCTTGCGGCGCAGCCGGACAGGAGGCGCTTGATGGTAGTAGGGATAAACTCTTTTAACCCGGGTGCCAATGGCAGAACGAGTTACACAGGAGGCGTGACACCTGCAATACCGCATATCGTGATGCAGTTTAAGGATACACCGGTAGACCGTCGGATGGAGCAAACGAATAGGAATGACAATGGGTATAGCGGGAGTGAGATGAGGAATTATCTGATAAGTGGTTCAGGGAGATTTTACACGGGTTTAAAGGATGCAGGAGTGCCGGTGGACAATGGTGCTATCATCTGGGCACCTAAAAGGTACGTAGCAAATAAGGGAAACGGGGCGACTTCTGCATCTCTGATAGAAGACAAGATATGGCTGCCGACAGAGCGGGAGATATTTCGGGGCAGGAAGTATTCAGTAGAAGCATATGAGACAGAGATTAATCAGACCTGGCTTGAATATTATATCAGTGATGACAGGCGGAAGAAGCCTTCGGCATTTAACGGGGGGGGTGTCTACTGGCTAGCGTCGCCATATTACGACAATCCTCCCTACTTTTTCTGCGCTGTGAATCGTGGGGTTCCCGATTTCCCCACCGCGCCCGTTGCGGCAGGCGTTGCCCCTGCTTTCTGTGTGAAGTAGTTTAGGGTAGTAGGGGATGGGGTGGAGGGTTATGGTAATAAAAGAAAGCTGCTGATCTGCCCCTTGCCCCTCTTACTCTGCTTCGGGTATGGGGTCGGGGATTTCTGATAAAATCTATACCCTACAACCCTTGCCCTGAACCCTTTTGTGGTCGGGAAGTCTTCATATTTGATCCACCGGCACCATTCAGGGCGGGCACTGCCCCTAAAGCGATATTGCAATGGTAGTAGGGGTCAGGGTAGAAAATTACTGATAAAATCTAAACCCTATTACCCCGAAGCAAAGGATCAGGAGCATTAGGGATAGGACAGGGTCTTTCTGGTAAAACCCATACCCCATACCCAAAACCCTATCATATACTTATAGTGAAGCGCGTGTTTTTTGCTTTAATGCATCTGTAAAAAAAGTGCATTTTAAAAAAAGAACAAAGAATTGGAATATGAGATAAAAGAAATCCTTAAAAAAGCTATTTGGTTTTTTAAGGGTTTTACCTCTTACCTTGGTCGGGAAGCTTTCACGTTTGATCCACCGGCACCATTCAGGGCGGGCTCTGCCCCTAAAGCGATGTTGCTGAACATCCGCAATACGGCAGGGCGAAGATTTCCAAAAAAATCTTCGCCCTGTCGGTGTAATGGCCGCGTTTTTGCTAAATTTCGATAATGCGACTGTCTGCCGAAGGCTGACTTGTTAGCAAAAACGGGCACCCAAGCGCTTTAGGGGCAAAGCCCGCACTGAAGAGGAATATGTTTCAAATATGAATCGCCGGAGCCACTTGACCTTTCATGCGGAAACTTTCATACTTTATAGACAGTGCGGGAATAGCTCAGTGGTAGAGCGCCACCTTGCCAAGGTGGATGTCGCGGGTCCGACTCCCGTTTCCCGCTCAAAAAGTACGGGTGGTGCTTCCCATAGCTAATACGGGGCTTCGGTGATGGTAGTCCCTGAAAAGGGTGCATTAAAGCAATTCTTGAATAACGGATTTACAAGGCACAACGCCGTAAGGCGGTTTTTAAAGCCGCCCCAAATTATAATTTTATATTAAAGAGGAATATCGTGGCAGGAACTGAAATTCAAAGGCTGGAACACTCAGCTGTAAAATTAACTATCACCTTAACAAAGGATGAGGCGAAGTCGGAGTATGACAAACATTTAAAAGAGTTGTTAAAAACCGCGCAGCTTCCCGGCTTCAGGCGGGGCAAAGTGCCGTCTGAAGTGCTTGAGCATAAAATCGGCCCGGCGCTGAAAGAGGATATTTTAAATCAGATTATCAGTGACAAGCTGGGAGAGTGTTTTAAAGAAGAAAAAATTCCAAAAGAGGATATGCCGCTTGAGTACAGCGAGCCTGCAATTGACGGCGAACCGAAACCCGACTTTGAGAATGATATCAGCTTCTCGGTAAGCTATGATGTTATGCCGAAAGTATCGCTTAACAAGTGGGAAGGCTTTGAACTTGAGCTGGATGATGCACAAATTACCGATGAAGATATTAATAATGAGCTTGAAAAAATCCGGGATCGGAACGCGATCGTTATGGACCGGGACGATGATGCGGTCGCACAAAAAGGTGATATCGTCACAGTGGATTACAGTGAGCTCGATGAAAACGGAGAAAGCATATCAGGAACTAAACGCGAGGATTTTGTCTTTACTCTTGGAAGTGGTCAAAACCATTTCAAATTTGACGATGAAATCATCGGCCTAAAAAAGAACGAAAGCCGCGATTTTGAGAAACATTTTCCGCAGGATTTTGAGGATAAAGAGCTTGCCGCTACAACAAAAAAACTCCGCGTAACTATTAAGGCAATTAAAGAAAAAAAACTGCCCGATTTGGATGATGATTTAGCACAGGATGTCGGAGAGCAATTTAAAACACTTGCTGATCTAAAAAAAGATCTCACGGAAAAACTCGAAACACGACTGGCAGATGCTTTAAAAATAAGAAAGCAGGATGCCATTATCAATAAAATAATCGAAGCAAACCCGATTGATCTGCCGGAATCAATGATAAAAGCCGAGATTTTCAATGCTATGCAGCGGGTCATGGGGCATTACGGCTTGACTGATAAATATATTCAACGCTTGTTTGGAGAAGACAGTGAAGTTGAAAAATTATGGCGGCCCAAAATCGAAAATCAGCTAAAAACAGGCCTGATCATCCGTGAACTTATAAAATTACAAAATATTGAACTTACGGACGCGGAAAAAGAACAAGAAATTCAGGATTACGTCTCGAGATCAGGGAAGAGTATCGAAGAAGTCAGGAAGGCAATTGAAAACAATGAGCTTAATCTTTTTGATGATTTTGCCAAAGAAAAAAAGGTGTTTGCATTACTTGAATCAAAAAACATCATAAAAAAAGGAAAAAAAGTGAAATATCTGGATTTACTTCCGGAAAATGCTTAAATTACAAATATGAATGAAAAAATGAACAGTCTCGTGCCCATTGTTGTTGAACAGACAGGGGTGGGGGAACGCTCCTATGATATTTATTCGCGTCTTTTAAAAGACAGGATTGTCTTTCTTGATGGCGAAATTACTGATATAAGTGCGGATCTTGTTGTCGCTCAGTTACTTTTTTTGGACGGACAAGATACAGAAAAAGACATCAGTCTCTACATTAACTCGCAGGGCGGTTCCGTTATGGCGGGTCTTGCTATTTATGATACCATGCAGTATGTAAAGTGTGATGTACAGACGATTTGCGTTGGTCAGGCGGCAAGTATGGGCGCGTTAATTCTAACCGCCGGTGCTCAGGGTAAAAGAATGGTTTTACCCTCATCACGGGTACTTATTCACCAACCGTGGGGTGGAGCTCAGGGACAGGCGCGTGATATCGGAATTCAGGCAAAGGAGATACTCCGCTTAAAAAAAATTACCATTGATTATTTTTCAAAACATTCGGGCAAAAGCAGAGATCAGATTGCAGCTGATATGGAACGTGACTTTTATATGTCGGCGGAGGATGCCGTGACTTACGGTATTGTCGATAAGGTTTTAATCCGTGCCGAAAAAAAAGCGGAAAAAGACTAAGGAGTTATTATGGCGAAATTAAGAACAGGCGCGACAAGTGCCGATAGAATTTGCTCTTTTTGTGGACGAAGCGGTGATATGACCAAACGGCTTATTGCCGGACCTGAAAATGTTTTTATTTGTGATGAATGTGTCGAAGTGTGCCGGAAAATTTTAACGGAAGAAGATCATGATCTTACCATGCAGTTTACCGGGGATATTCCCCGTCCGGTTGATATTAAGGAATATCTTGACCAATTCGTGATTAGTCAGGAGAGTGCGAAACGTGCGCTTTCCGTGGCCGTCTATAATCATTACAAACGGATTGCAAGACCTGCTGCGACCCCTGATGATGTTGAGATAGAAAAATCCAATGTCTTGCTTATCGGGCCTACCGGTACAGGAAAAACGCTGCTTGCAAAAACGCTTGCACGCAAACTCAAAGTGCCCTTTGCCATTGTAGACGCGACAACCCTCACCGAGGCAGGCTATGTCGGGGAAGATGTTGAAAACATTCTTTTAAAACTCATACAAAACGCAAACGGGAATATTGCCGCCGCAGAACGGGGCATTGTCTATATTGACGAAATCGATAAAATTGGGCGAAAAGGCGAGAATGTATCGATTACGAGGGATGTTTCAGGAGAGGGTGTCCAACAGGCTTTACTCAAGATTATTGAAGGAACCGTTGCCTCTGTGCCCCCTCAGGGCGGACGAAAACATCCAAATCAGGAATTAATCCGTATTGATACAACGAATATCCTCTTTATCTGTGGAGGAGCCTTTATAGGCTTGGACAAATACATTGAAAAACGGATCGTTGAGCATCCGCTGGGATTTGGTGCGGAAGATCATAACACGAAAAATCGGAATATGAAAGAACTTTTTGATAATCTTCATCCCGATGATTTGATTCATTACGGTATGATACCTGAATTTATAGGTCGGCTGCCCATTACCGTCTGCCTTGAGGAATTAAAAGTTGAGGATCTCAAGCGGATTATCACGGAGCCAAAAAATTCTATTATCAAGCAGTATCAGGCTTCTATGGCTTACGAAGATGTCAAGCTTGAATTTACTGAAGATGCGGTAAATTCAATCGCGGAAACTGCCATTAAACAAAAAACAGGTGCCCGCGGAATTCGTGCTATTGTCGAAAAGTTAATGACCGATATTATGTACGATATCCCGTCAAAACAAAATGTCAAACGGGTTCTTATCACCAAAGATTCCGTTGAGAAATCCGAGCCACCTGAAATATTTGAACTTGCAAAGTCAGCTTAGATAAAAAGCCCGCCGAAAGGCGGGTTTTTTTATACCAATTCTTCAAATTACTATACGGTTTTTCAATTTAAGATAACAAGAGACTCTGTTCTCAATAGCGCATAAATACCTTGCTCAGATTTTGTTGATATTTTATTTCAGTCTGTATGTAATAAGTCGTTTATAGTGTAAGAATTGCTGCAACTAAGTCGATAAAAAGGCTTCCATTTTTTCTACGGTTTCTTCGGAGAGGATATGCTCCATTTTGCAGGCATCTCTTTCTGCTGTTTCAGAACTTACCCCAAGCCTTTCCGAAAGGAATTCTTTGATAAGGTTGTGTCTTTGCCGGACATTTTCAGCACGCGCCTGCCCTTTTTTGGTCAGAGAGACCGTGCCGTAACGTTGATGTCGAATAAGATTTTGTTCTTCAAGAGATTTGAGTGCGGCGGATACCGAGGGCTTGGAAAAACCAAGCCTTGCCGCGATATCCGTCACACGAACCTCACCCTCATCGGAGAGGAAACTTACCATTTCAAGATAATCTTCCTGCGACTGAGTCATTACGCGATTAGCCCCCGTAAGAAGCAATCATAACGCCGGCAGCTATTGCCGTGCCAAGAACACCGGCCACATTGGGGCCCATTGCGTGCATCAAAAGGAAGTTGCCCGGATCATATTCAAGGCCAACCTTATTTGAAACACGAGCCGCCATAGGAACCGCAGAAACACCGGCAGACCCGATAAGCGGATTGATTTTTTCTTTGAGGAAAAGATTCATAAACTTTGCCACAAGGACTCCGGCAGCTGTTGCGACACAAAATGCGACAAGTCCCAGCGCGACAATGGAAAGCGAACTGGGGTTTAAAAATTTGTCCGGCGTCATCTGGCTTCCGACACCCAAAGAAAGGAGTACGGAAACGATATTCATCAGTTCATTTTGCAGGGTCTTTGAAATGCGATCAACAATACCGATTTCTCTGATAAAGTTTCCGAACATCAGACAACCAATGAGCGGTGCCGAAGACGGTAAGAGCAGTATGGTAAGCACAAATACGAGCATGGGAAACAGAATTTTTTCGGCTTTTGAGACATTACGAAGCTGTTTCATTTTGATAAGCCGCTCGCTTGGTGTAGTCAGCGCCTTCATGATAGGAGGCTGAATAAGCGGAACCAGCGCCATATAAGAATATGCCGCAACTGCAACCGTTGCTAAAAGCTGGGGGGCAAGTTTTGCCGCTATGTAGATTGTCGTCGGCCCGTCGGCTCCGCCGATAATCGAAATACCGCAGGCATCCTTTAAAGTAAAGTTTACACCCGGAATATAGTTCATTAGCGTAACACCGAACAAGGTTCCGAAAACACCAAACTGGGACGCCGCACCAAGTAAAGCTGTCTTGGGGTTAGCAATGAGCGGACCAAAGTCTGTCATCGCGCCTATACCCATAAAGATAAAAAGCGGGAAAAATTCATTACCTACGCCGCTTTCATAGATGATGTTCAACATACCGTGCGGGGCATCTCCCATTCCGGCAAACGGAATGTTTACGAAAATAACACCGAAGCCTATAGGGATTAAGAGCAAAGGCTCAAATTTTTTCGCCGCGCCAAGCCAAACAATGACAAAGCCGACGACAACCATGATAAGCTCTTTCCAGCCAAAGACCCAGATGGTATCTCCCGCTGGGGTAAGCATTTCTTTTGCATCGGTGATAAACGCATAAATTCCGGTCGTTTCCGCGATCTGTCGTGCAAAAGTCGATATATTAATAAGCGGTATGTTTTCGGAATTGGGGATTTTACCCTCAGGATTAAGGTAAGAGGCCTCTCCCCCGTTTGTGCTTGAAACGCCTTCCGCCTTGTTCTGAGCTTGCGCTCCCGGTGAAAACACGGCAAGCAAAACCGAGAAAGCCATAGCTCCGACCAGCATAACCAAACATATTTTTGTTACCCATACGGGGTCTCGTTTAAATACAATCATTTTTTATCTGTTCCCCGTCCTTATGATATTTGCGCGATCGGATTCTGCGCCTGAACCGCTGTTCCCGGCGGTACAAGAAAATGAACTTTTCCGGCGGCAGTGGATTTTATTTCAAGCTCCATTTTCATTGATTCAATGATGATGATCGTCTCTCCCGAGGCAACCTGACTTCCTTCGGCCACAGCGTGTTTAAGAACAGTACCGGCAACCGGTGCAGAAATTGTTGTACCTCCTGCCGGAGCGCTTGTTGCCTGAGCAGGAGATGCAGCAGGGGCCGCAGTCTGAGCAGGAACGGCGGGTGCGGGTGTAATCGCCAATGTTCCTTCAGGGCGCACGGAAACATGATAATCAGCTCCGTTCACATTCACAACATAGGCTTCTGCGGTATCATTCTTGCTAGTCGAAGCAGCCGGGCTCGGTTTTACCACGAAGGACAGCGAATCAACAGGACCTTTATCCCGATTCTTGAAGAAAGCAGGCGCTTTTGACGGGAACATCGCGAAAGTCAGAATATCTTCCGGACTCTTTGCACCTGCATTTTTTGCATCCTCGGCAATTTTATCGTATTCGTTGGCAATTTTATCAGCCGGACGGCAGCTTAACGCTTCGTCATACTTCATCTGTTCAAGCGCTTTTTGCCGTAAATCGGCATTTACTTCGGCCGGAGTCGCGCCGTAACGCCCTGTTACCAGATCGGCAGTTTCTTTTGTGATCTTTGCATAGCGTCCGAAAAGAACGTTAAACACCGCCTGAGTGCCGACAATCTGACTGGTCGGGGTAACAAGCGGGATATAACCACAGTCTTTCTGTACTGCGGCGATTTCTTTTAAAACCGCATCGATTTTATCGGCTGCGCCCTGCTCTTTAAGTTGATTTTCAAGATTGGAAAGCATACCGCCGGGTACCTGTGATACGAGAATACGGGTGTCGGCGCCAAGGAAACTCGACTCGAATTTCGCATACTTTTTGCGCACCTCACGGAAATAAGCTGCAATCTCAAGTAATGCTTTGGTATCTAAACCGGTATCATACTCTGTGCCTTTAAACATCTCAACGATAGTTTCAGTCGGGCTGTGGCTGGTTCCCATTGCCATAGACGAAATTGCTGTGTCGAGAATTTCCGCTCCGGCTTCTGCTGATTTTAAAAGCGTCGCAACAGAAAGACCGGTTGTCGCATGGGAGTGAATTTCAACAGGAATATCCACTTTTGCTTTTATTGCCTTGATAAGATCATAGGTTTCGTAAGGCCTTAACAGGCCGGCCATGTCTTTTATACAGATTGAATCCGCGCCGAATTCAGCGTAACGTTTCGCCAAATCAGCGTAGACTTCTTTTGTATGATAAGGGGTTGTCGCATAAGAAATCGCCATCTGAACATGTTTGCCGGTTTTTTTCGCGGCAGCAGCGGCACGCTGCAAGTTACGCGGATCGTTACACGCATCAAAAATACGGAAAACACCAACACCGTGTTTTGCCGCAGCTTCGACAAATTTATCAACAACATCATCGGCATAGTGCCGGTAGCCAAGCAGATTCTGTCCGCGGAGCAGCATCATAATCGGCGTTTTCGGCAGCGCGGCCTTTAACTTACGCAGCCTTTCCCACGGGTCTTCGTTTAAAAAGCTGATACAAGAATCAAAGGTTGCCCCTCCCCACGCTTCCAAAGCCCAAAAACCGGCTTTGTCAAGTTTATCACATGCAGGAAGCATGTCTTCCGTTGTCATACGAGTTGCGATCAGTGATTGATGAGCATCTCTTAAAACCAAATCGGTCAGTTTAATTTTTGGCATTTCTCTCTCCTTAATTTGTTTTTCTGTACTGTTGGACCGCCGCGCTAATTGCCGCGACAACGGGGCCCTGCGGTCTTGTGTTGACAGTCGCTGAAGCAGGCTTTTCCTCAACATCTTTATCAAGCCCAAACGCGTGGATAATTTTTTGTTCGATTACCATCACGATAATCAAAATAATCAGGAATCCGAAAACGACTCCCATACCCAAAAGCATCAGCACTCCGCTTTGCCCGAACATTTCACCAATGGTCATATATCCTCCAGATATCTCAGTTAAACTTAGAATATAAAAAAATGCGCTCTTATTCAAGGCTTTAAGGTAATAG
>JAITXS010000098.1 GCA_031284645.1 Spirochaetaceae bacterium
ATAGCGGCTGCGGTGATCGACGACGAGACGCGGAATTATGCGATAGGGCAGGGTTTTTATGTACTTGAGCAAAGCGGCGACACCATGAAAATACTCCCCGATGACCCGGATTTTAAACCGCGAAGGTGGTAGAATAGGGTTTGGGGTTAAGGGTATTGGGTATAGTAATATCAGAAAGCCCCTACCATACCCAACTCTCCTAAACCTTTGCTTCGGGGGTAGACAGGGTAGATTTCTGATCACTCCAATACCCTACTACCCTACTACCCTACTACCCTTGCTTCGGGGCATAAGTGTGGATTTCTGATAATTCCTATACCCTTAACCCAGAACCCTATGACCCTTGCTTCATCCTGATACTGATATTTTCTTCATCTTTTAAATTCTGAAGCCTTGCTTTTGTGACGCAATTTTTATACAGTAATCTAAGTATGATTGTTATGAAATTTGGCGGAAGCTCGGTGGCAAACGCAGAGCGTATACGCGCGATGGCGGATATTGTAAAATCTCAACTAAACAGGAAGCCGGTTTTAGTGCTTTCGGCAATGGGAGATACGACTGATCATCTCCTTGATGCGGCGGAAAAAGCGTTAAAAACCGGGCCGCATACCGTTGAGCAATCTCTTGAAATTATTACGGATATTCATCTTTGCGCGCTTAAAGCATTAGGGCTTTCGAATTCAGTGCCGGAAGATATTAAGTCTTTGCTTTCCGATCTGGCTTCTCTTCTTGCGGGTATTTCCCTGATTCGCGAATTAACGGGGAAAACCCGTGATTTTCTGGTATCATTCGGCGAACGGCTTTCTGTCCGTATTGCCGCAATGTACTTTAAATCTATCGGGATTAACGGACAAGCCTGTGATGCGTGGGACATTGGTTTTATTACCGACTCAAACTTTACCGGTGCGGAACTTCTTGATGAATGCCGTCTGACGGTTCCCGCCAAAATAGAGCCCCTTCTTCAGGCCGGCATACTGCCTGTTGTTACCGGTTTTATCGCGAAAAATCAGGCCGGGGATATTACGACTTTGGGACGCGGCGGATCGGATTTAACGGCGACTTTTATCGCTTCTGCCTGCGGGGCGGAAGAAGTACAAGTATGGAAAGATGTTGATGGTATTATGAGCTATGATCCCCGGATTGTAAAGTCGGCGAAGCCGATTTCTCATGTTACTTATGAGGAAGCTTCCGAGCTTGCCTATTTCGGTGCTCAGGTGCTCCACCCGCGCGCGATGCTGCCGTGCTGCAAGACCGGTACGCCTGTTATTGTAAAAAATTCGTATAATCCCGCGGCCCCGGGAACGATAATCAGCGCGGCCCTTGACAGTTCCGCCGCGCCGGTGCGTGCGCTTACTTCACGCAGAAATGTAACGCTTGTTGATATTGTTTCCGCCCGAATGCTTGGCGCAAGCGGCTTTTTGGGTGAAGTATTTTCCGCATTTGCCCGACACAAAATTTCGGTTGACATGGTGGCGACAAGCGAGGTTTCAGTATCTGTTACTCTTGATTCGTCAAACGAGCTAAGTCTTATTAAAAAAGAGCTTTCCCAAATTGCAAGTATTGATATAAAAACAAAAAAAGCGATTGTAAGCATTATATGCAATATTGAAAAATCATCATGGATACTTGAGCGGGCCTTCGCGGTGTGTGCAAAACTTGGTGTACAGGTTCAGATGATTTCACAGGGCGCAAGTAAAGTAAATATATCGTTTGTTGTCAATGACACACAGGCTAAAGACCTTGTCTGCGGTCTGCACAAGGAATTTTTTGAACATGCAAACACAACACTCTAATATTTTGGAGATATTATGAAATACAAAGTAAAAATCCTTGTTGAACAATTTGTTGATATTATTTCAAAGTGGGACGGCATTGAATGTATCACGTTAAATGAAGCCGCGCTTCCGGATACGCTTGATCCTTATTTTGCGTTGATTCTTGATGTGTTTTATTCCGGTACGCTCCCCGAATCGGCGGAACGTTTGGAACTGTACGGAAAAGAAGCGGCGGCATTTGAAACAACGGGAAGCAAAGATCGTTTTTTAGTGGGCGATATCCCGTTGCGTTTTGAATTTAAATCGATCAATAAAATTGATGAACTTGTCTCAATCGCAGACAGCAATATTGACTCTCTGCATCTTATAAAGGATTCGGGAACCTATACATTCTACCGCTTAACCGAAGGCGAAATACTTTTTTCACGCGGACAATGGATAAGCACCTTGCGTAAACGGCTTTCGAATCTTTCCGATGAATTCTGGAACTTAATGCGGTATGCCTGTCAGTCTAAAATGGAACATTTTTTAAGCGATTTAGGCGCAGCCTTAATTCAGGATGATGATTTTTCTTATCTCATGTCATCCGCCGGTTTTATCAAAAACGCCTGCCTTGCCCTGTTTTGCATTAATAAATGCTTTGAGCCTTCACACAGGCAGTACTATAAAAAAGCACTTGAATTACCGATCCAGCCGACATCCTTCTGTGCCCAGCTTGAAACTTTTTTACGCACGGATGCCGAATCCACGATGGAGAGAAAATACTCAACGGCACAAATCATTGCACGCGGCGTCATCAGTTTATGAGGCATATATGGCTTCTTGTCTTTAGTTTCTCCGTTTTTTTTGCCTGCAGCTATAAAGAAGCCTCGGCTATTTCTTTTTCCGGTTCAGAGGGAGAGACGCAGATTTTATATGCCCGTTCACAAAAAGCGCAAGAAGGAAAAATCCCCCTTGGCGAAAATAACACATTCGAGTACGAGCTTGATCTGCCGTTTGAAGTGCCGGAAGAATCATCATTAGTGATTGATTACCGGCTCTCGGGTCTTGAGCCGCTTGCGGATAATAAGGCGGAATGTATTGTAAGCTTCGGGAACGGAGAGTCTTACATTCTGCCGATCAATTTTTCATTTATCGGGATAGAGGGTATACCGCCCCGCATTTCTTACGCCATGCCGCTTCAAGCACGCTTGATACAAAAAATTTCGATACAGAACAAAGCAGACAACAAGAAATCGGGCCTCCTGAATCTTGAGCGTGTATCTATCGTGCCTAAAACACTGGGATGGTATAAGACTGATGAGCTTTTGTATCTTACGCCTTTTGTCTATAGTCATAGATACAAGGACAAGCAGGCTCTGTATATAAATCCGCCGCCGGAATATATGAATAAAGGAAAAATCAATCTGCGGATTGAAGGACTTGCGGCGGACTCTTCTTTTATAACAGCCAATAAATCTTATAAATATATCGCCGATAATCCGGTCTTGGAGAATAACATTGTTATTCCGGAAAACATCTTTAACAGTGCGCCTTATCCGCTTATTGTTGAGGGCCGCGCCGCCGTCATGGTGGTTCCGGCAGCAAAGAGGACGGCTTATGAGCCTATTCCCGCCGACCCGGGGATTATCCTTGTAATACCGCAAAGCTCATGGCGTAATCCCCGCTATGAGCTTTATAGCTGGGATATATTCCCCTCAATTTTAATTTTTGATACAGCGGATTACAAAATACAGGATTCAATGCTGAAACGGCTCGCCTTTTTTGCTGAAAAAAAAGGCTATCGGGGGAAAATTGTGCCCGATGCGGAAATTGAGGAACAACACGGCTGGAATGCCCATGATTATCCGGCAGAAACGCTTGCCCGATTCTTTAATGCGGCAAACAAGCTTGATTTCCCCCTGAACAATGATGAGCGGGATTTAGAAAAAATTCTTGCTACGAATGGTATCATACTTAAAGATGATAAAACCGGGGCTTATATTCCCGGCACAGGTGCGATTATTTCCGTATCCCGCGAAATATCTCCAATTGAATTACGGCAGCGTTTAATGGTACATGAATGTTTCCACGGGATATTTTTTCTTGACAAGGATTTTCGGACATTCAGCGAACAAGCTTTGGCCCGTTTTGATCCTGCGGCAAGACGTTTTTTGCAATCATATTTGGAGTATTCCGCATATGACACTCAGGACCGCTTTCTTTTTGTGAATGAATTTATGGCCTACCT